>CALDJV010000357.1 GCA_937899305.1 uncultured Cytophagaceae bacterium | reverse complement strand
TCCATAACTGGTATTTATTAAAAATAAACAAATTTTTGACCTGCGAAAGGTCAGTTACTAAACGAAATTAACCCGATTATATGAAAGTAAACAACTACCTCAATGCTTTTGTGGCTTTTCTACTCATCGTTTTATGTTTACCTCAAGGCGCATTGGCCCAGAATACCACAGCAACAACCCCCAAAATACTCTCTATGCGGGCCAGAGCCAAGGTGATCAACGATTGGTTGTATACCCGCGCTCAAACTGTATTGCCCGCCCTGATGAAGCGAACTGGTATTGATATGTGGATTGTCATGTCACGAGAATATAACGAAGATCCGGTCATCAAAACCATGTTACCCGCGGAGTGGCGAGCGGCACGTCGTCGTACAATATTGGTGATCTCTAAAGACAAAGCTGGAAAAAAAGTAGAAACCTTGGCAATTGCCCGGTATAATGTAGGGAAAGTCTTCAAACGAGCTTGGAACCCCGAAAAACAACCCAACCAATGGCAAGCCTTGGCTGAGGTAATCAAACAGCACAACCCCGGTAAAATAGCCTTGAATTATTCCAAAAATTTTGGCTTAGCCGACGGAGTTAACTGGATGGAAATGGAAGAAATGAAAAAAAACATTCCAACAAAATATGCCAAACGAATTGTATCAGGAGAGCAGTTAGCCATTGGTTGGCTCGAGACCCGTACTCCTCAAGAAATGGCCGTTTACACTCAAGTGATGCGTATTGCCCATCAAATCATCCGCGAAGGTCTTTCTGAAAAGGTAATTCAACCTGGCGTAACCACTACCAAAGATGTAGAATGGTGGTATTTGGATCGAATTGCTGAATTGAAGCTCCAGGCTTGGTTTCACCCCACCGTAGATGTACAACGCAACGATACCGATCAATCCAAGTCTAGTCGTAGTTTTGCCGCCAAACCAGGTGAAGAAGTAATTATGCCAGGAGATTTGGTTCATATAGATTTTGGCATTACTTATTTACGACTCAATACTGATACCCAACAACTTGCCTATGTACTGAAACCCGGAGAAACTGAGGTGCCCAAAGGCTTGCGAGAAGGCATGAAAGTAGGACTTCGCCTGGAAGACATTCTTACCAGCCAATTCAAAAAAGGACGTACCGGAAACGAAGTATTAAAAGGAGCTTTGAGTCAGGCCAAAAAAGAGGGCATCGAAGCCACCATCTATACCCATCCGATTGGGTTTCACGGACACGGGGCTGGCCCCACCATTGGTTTGTGGGATCAACAAGGAGGCGTACCTGGTAAAGGAGATTATCCCTTGTATTACAACACTGCTTATTCCATTGAGTTAAACGCCAAAGTGGCCATTCCAGAATGGAACAACAAGGTCATACGGATTATGCTCGAGGAAGACGGGTTTTTTGACCAAACTGGTTTCCAATACATTGGAGGGCGCCAGCATAAAATATATACCATCCCCAAAGTGATAAAATACCTGGATGTGAAGAAAAAGAAAACCGCAGAATAAAGTAGTAATGATGGTACGATTAATTGTTATATGGTCTCATTACTTCATAATACATCGTTGTAAGACCATATAACAATTGAGGTGCCTTGACAGGGTTAATCTTCAAGTAAAATTTCTCCTTTGAGATACAAGGCCGATTGACCAGCCAGTTTTACCCGATCGCCCAAGTGTTTGCAATATAAGGTGCCTCCTCGAGGGGAAATTTGGTGTCCAACTAAATCAGCCTTCTCTAGTTTTTCGGCCCAGTAAGGTACCAAAGTAGTATGAGCAGAACCGGTCACTGGATCTTCATTGATACCCGATTGAGGGGCAAAAAAACGAGATACAAAATCAATGTGGTCATCTTGACTCGGTGCGGTTACAATGATACCTCGAGCATCTACTTTGGCCACCCAATTAAAATTGGGTTGTAGACGTTCAATTTGTGCCTGGTTTTCAAAAACCAGCATATAATCAGTTTTACCTTTGTAAGTTTCTACGGGTAATACTCCCAATCCTTGTATCAATGCCTCGGGCAAGTCGGTGCGAGTAAGGGTATCAGTAGGGAAATCGAGAACGAGTCGATCTTTTTCTTTGGTTACAGTAAGCAAACCACTGCGTTGCGACTGAAACTTTACTTGTTTGGCCTTTACGTGAAACATATTCAATACAATATGGGCCGAAGCCAGCGTAGCGTGTCCACACAGATCTACTTCTACGGCAGGAGTAAACCAACGAATATCATAATGCCCATCACGTTGAATGATATAGGCAGTTTCGGCCAAGTTATTTTCTGCGGCAATTTGTTGCATTAAATTATCCGGCAACCAATCCTCTTTTAAAGGAACAATGGCCGCAGGGTTACCCTTGAACACCTGGTCGGTAAAGGCATCTACTTGATATATAGGAAGTTTTTTCATTTGTTGTTACTAAGCTATAAGATAAATGAAGTATCATTTATCATTCATGATTTATTCTTGATCTCAGAGTTAATCCCCAACTTGGCTGCTCTAGCCTTCCATTGTTCCCGAGCCAGCGCCTGCATATCTTTGGCACCGTCAAACTCATCCATAATCTCAAGCCCGAGTAATGTTTCTAGTACGTCTTCCATTGTGACAATGCCCGACATGCCTCCGTACTGGTCTACCACCAAGGCAATATGTTCCCGCTTGTTGAGAAATTGCTCAAACAACGCGGGTATGCGCGTATCTTCGTTGGTAGCCATAATGCCTCTCTTGATCGAACTTAAAGGGAGGTCGTGTTCATCATTGGCCATCTTTTCCAACAAATCGTGTTTGTGGATAAAACCTTCTACCTGATCAATATTGTCTTTATAAATGGGAATACGCGATACTCTGAGAAACTGCTTATCACTGAACAATTCTTTGATGGTTCGGGTTTCGGGAGAGGCCAGTACCACAGTACGTGGGGTCATGACATCTTTTACCAATACTGAATTGAACCGAAGCATATTTTTAATCACTCTAGATTCACCTTCCTTAAAAACACCTTCCTTTTCTCCTATATCCGTCATGACTTCCAGCTCGCCACGAGTAATAGAAGTTGCTTCTTTTTTGCTAGACAAGGCCTTGGTGATGACTTGAGAGACGAGGACCAGAGGATACAGCACCGTAATGATGATACGTAAAACACTCACTGTAAAGGGAGTCAATTGTTTCCAATAGCTTGCCCCAATGGATTTGGGGATGATTTCGGATAGAATTAAAATGAGTAATGTCAATACCCCAGATACATAACCGAGGTATTCGGCGCCAAATACTTTACTTGCCTGGGCACCTACTCCGGCTGCACCTATCGTGTGGGCAATGGTATTGAGTGAAAGAATGGCGGACAGAGGTTTGTCAATATTTTTTTTGAGTTCGGTCACTCTTTGCCCCAAACTATTCCCTTTTTGAGCAAGTGAAGCCGCATAAGAAGGGGTAATACTGAGCAGTACGGCCTCTAAAATAGAACAAAGAAAAGAGACCATAATGGCCAGACAAAGATAAAAAACGAGTAGTAACATCTCGAGATGGCTTTAAGTGTGTAAGAGTTTGTCAATATTTGACTAATAAGTACGCTGTAAAGGAAGTAATCGTAAGATATTTTGATTTACAGCGTAATAAACCTCAAATGTAAGGCATTGGTAGCAAAGGTATCTGAATTTGCGTAGTTAGACAAATAGAAATAAAAGTGCAAGTAATATTTTTGTAGTTTATAAAGAATCAACAAATTTTAAAATTTGTGTTAACTTTGTTTCGTATTAAGTATATCAATACTCAAAGCGGTTGTTTCGTGAAAATGTATTGCCAACCATTAGTGAGCGGTACATTATTTGTCAAGTCTTCCCAAGAATTCTAATAAC
>CALDJV010000356.1 GCA_937899305.1 uncultured Cytophagaceae bacterium | reverse complement strand
TATATCCTAAATTTTAAGCGAGTTTCTTTTTTTATTTCTGTATGGTTTCAAAATTAAAAGTTTCGTTAGGCAATGAAAAAAAGAGGAATCAGACAAAAAAGAAGGGCATCAGTATAAGATGATAGTCAGTTGGAGTTTTTTCCTTTATGAAACCAAGCGAAACAAAAGCCGTAATTAAAAAGCGGAAGTATCAAATTTTACTTTCAGGCAAAATTAAGTACACTGTAAATTAAGTAAATTGTTGATTTACTCGAGGTTATTTTGTTTTCTGACGATCTTCAAAAAATTGAGCATAGCCTAAGTTACGCGATATTTTTTAAGAGAAGTCAGGGGGCAAAAGAAACCGAGAAAATTGTAAGATATTTAGTTTACAGTGTATTAAGGAACATGTTCAAAATAAGTGTCCGATTTTGGCAAAATTACTTGAAGCTAGACCTCAGAGTTCCTTACAGGACAAGTTTTGCAGGCGTAGCCATCGCTACGGCTAAGAAAAGTAATGAAGTTTAGCGAAAAGAACCGCAGAACGAAGTTCAAGCTCTGCGTAGCTAAATGAAGCGAAAACAGTCAGTTATTGCGAATACGTTCCTAAAACACTAACAAAACCAAAAAAACGAAACCAATACAGATGATCAAATTGATAATCGTAAGTAGCTTTAGCTTATTGGCAAGCTTGACTCAACTCTATGCACAATCCACCACGACCAACTTTGAAAATCGAATGAAAGGCGTGTACCTGGACTACAAAACCCAGGAATTGGTATACCTCGATTCGTTCTATGCGATGTTTTATCTTGCCAAGGCAAATCAAACCAGTAAGTTTATCAAGATTATGGCGTTTCAGGGCAGCGACAGTTTACAGCGCACCCTCAACATTCAATTTCAAGGAAGCAACTATCAATGCTCCTTTAGGTTTGCCCCCAATTTCCGCACTTTTGTTTGTACCAACCCCGATGGCAGTCAACAGCTATTTAGAAGAACACCAACTCCTATCAATGTTAGTTTCGACCAATTTGTCAAGCGGTTTCCAGTGGGCAGGCCGCGCTTATTCATTCCTAAAATTCAAAAAGCAAATAGGCCGATTCCTATGGAAATGGTGATGAAATTTTTGATTCGTGATGACCACTATCATTTTTTTCCTTTGCATCAAGAAATGACCCTTGATGAAGTACGTTTTGGGTTGTATGCTGCCACCCCACAGCCTAACATGTTTGCCCTCAACTATTATTTTAATTTTCATTATGCCAAGCGTCTTCCCATCAGCAATGATTTTTATACCCTGTTATTTTACGTAACAGGGGGAAGCAGTGGAGAACTAAGTGCCGACTATACTTTTTTGGCCAATTTTACCAAAGATGGGCAGTTCATCGATTATGCGCCTGTAGGATATACCAAAGGGATGCATATACAATATACTACAACAGCTACGGGTAAAATTATAGACAACCAAATTACGGTCAACGAGTTGCAAGCTTACCATAACCCCAATTTGGGTGAAGGAGGGTCCCGCAACGTATCTACTACTTATCGCTACGAAATATCACCCGATGGTTATATTCAATTGCTAGAAAAAGCGTCCTCAAATGTAACTGGAGTTTATGAAGGGGTGGGTAATGACCAGCAATTGGTAGTGCGTTCTAGTGGGTATTATCTGGAAGTAGGTTATGGTAAAAAATCGGGAGATCTAACGAACTACAAGATTGTTGAAAACCAAGCACTTGCTGGAAGGTTGGTGATCAAAGCGCCCAATACCAACCAAACCTGGACCCTTCGGTTTAATGTTTATCGTAACGAAATCATACTGACTAAATCAGATGGTTCTTCTCAGCGATTTAGACGGATACAAAAGTAGCCATTCATCAAGTTAGCTAAATATTTGCTTATCAGGTCAATGCAAAATTCAATTAAAACATTCATCGTTTTTATTTTTATTTTATCATCTTTTCGGGTTTTGAGTCAAAGCGATCCACGATTTTACCAAGCCATCTCAGGTACGTACCTGGATGAGCGCTCAGGAGAAATCGTAAATTTGGTGTGGACCAAGATAGGAGGAATGGCCCCATTCAATATGTATTATCAAGTAAATGAGCAGCAAGCACCTCAAAAAACCAAGATAATGGAAGAGCTGGCCAAGGATGTAAACCGCCTTTGGATGAAGGTCAAGTTTTATAAAAGTAACTACATTTGTGAATTTACTTTTACCCCTGATTTTGAAGGTTTTACCTGTAAAAATCCTGATGGTAGCCAGCAAGTCTTTAAGCGAAATCCGCTTCCAGCTCGCCAACCTTTTAGCCGTTTTGTGGGCCAATTTCCTGCAATGTCGTTGAGCCAACCCATAGACATTACCCAAACAAGGTAAACCAATTCCTGTTGAATGGGCCATCAAGTATCTTGTTAATCAAGACCGAGGACTCTCCAAAGAATTGATTTTTGAGAATGATGAGGCAAAAACCCAGGAGCAAAAAATGGATTATAAAAGATGCATGATGCTGGGCAAATTTGTAAACCGAGCTGGGTTTCGCTCAATACGTTTTTATTATGTAGGGCGAATAACGCTGAGTGATCGTTTTATATCAGTATTGTTTAGAGCCAAAGGCAATCCACATTTTGAAGCAGGTTTTGAGGATCTTTACTTGGCCAACTTTAGTAAAACAGGGAAATTGCTGGGATTACAGGGGCTAAGTTATACCATGTTCAATTATATATATTCCTCTACCAAGGCCACGAGTACGTTGACCAAAAGTAGCATCAAAATAGAAGCGGTGACCGATTATGGCAAATCTATGCAGGCTTTGGTAATGGCTAATGAAAGTAAAAAGGGTAAGGATAAAAAGGTAGAAAAAGCTTTAGAAGAACACTGTACTACTATTTACCGGATATTGCCTTCTGGTCGCATTGAGCGCCAACAACGGTTTTTTGATGATGTATTGGGTAAGTTTCACGACCAATCTTATTACCCTATGTGTGTGGTCCAGAAAACGGCCGAAGGGGAGTTCAAGGCATTGTATATTACCCGACAAGGTGAAAAGGAAAAAACGGTTCAACTAAAGTTGATCAAATTTGACCCTACCACATATAGACTGGATTTGAAAAATAAGAAAGATGGTCAAATCTGGAAGCTTCAATTTAACCCATCCAAGACCTCGGTGACCATCACCAGGCCCAATCAACATTCGCTGGTATTGATCAGGTAGCTTTTGAGATTTCTAAAGCTGCCTTAGCTTCGTTTACTGATATTTGAGGTCAGCTTTATACAAAATTTTTTTCCTATAGAACATCTCATTTAAAAGAATAAATGGTAAGCTGAGGCATTGCCTTCTTG
>CALDJV010000355.1 GCA_937899305.1 uncultured Cytophagaceae bacterium | reverse complement strand
TTTTTTGGGCAATATGCCTCTTAATCAAAATGCTTGCCGCTCACTAATGACTTTTATCTATACCCCAAGTTATATAGCGGATAATAAAGCCCTATAGTCCTATCTAAACCCCAAATAAACTAATATTATTCCATCTACAAGATCCTATCAGAAATACCTACAATGCACCACCAAATCATAATATACTGATAAACAGATATTTAAACAAACATAAATTACCAATCACATTAGTACTTTGCTTACATCCAATTAAATTACATCTATAAAATTAATATTAAAACTTGTTTTTATCATATAATTTATAATCCTTTGAAAAATTGGTCGACCAATTACCAATCATACAAAACACACAATAACCCTTATAATATGAGAACTATCACAAAAACATCTCATCGTAAAACTTCATTATTTTATTATCTGATTGCCCTACTGACCCTGGGTTGGTCTTGCAATCAACGCGATGCACCTACTCCAGAACCTACCAAGATTGGTGATATTCCGGCAGCCGTATCAAGGGCTACTGATTACAATATTTCCAACTCCTGGGCTTCAGACAATAGTAAGATCGATGCCAATAACAATGCTTATCCTGAGAAGTCATACGATGGAAACTTGAATACTCGCTTTTCTATCAATGGTGTGGGAGAATACATTACCTACGATTTGGGAAGCGCTAAAAATGTAAGTACCGTACAGATTGCTTGGTTTAAAGGAAATTCCAGAACAGCCAATTTTAAAATCCTGACGGGTACCAGTACTGGAAACCTCACTCAAGTATTTGATGGTACCAGTAGCGGTAATACCAATAATTTACAATCGTATAGTTTTAGCTCGCGTAATGCCCGTTACATTCGGGTAATTGGCTTGGGTAACTCGGCCAACAATTGGTTGAGCATGACCGAAGTTAAAATTACAGGTAATACTAGTAATGGTGGCGGTGGTACTGGTACGGCGGCGGCCATCATTGGCGGGGGCTGGAAACTCAATGGGTACACAGGTACCTTGAATGTAGGTAGCAGCGACAATGGTTTGAACTATGCCGACAATGCCAGCACGGCCGAAAGTCATTTTTTCTTTGAAAAAGACGGTTATGCAGCCTTTAGAGCTTATCCAGGAAATCCTACTTCGGGAGGTTCGTCGAATCCAAGATCTGAACTGAGAGAAATCATCAATGGGGGAAATGGATATTGGAATGGCAACACCAATACTGAACATTCTATGAAATGGAGGTTTAAAATTGAAGACTTGCCTCCTTCGGGTAAATTGGCCTTTGGTCAGATCCACGAAAGAGACAATCAATACGATGATGTCATCCGGGTTCAAGTACAAGGCAGTGCCGGGCAAAACTCGGGCAGTGTTAAGTTAAGAATCCTAGGGTATGTCACCGAGGAAATTGAAGGTAAAGGCCGAACCATCAATTTTAACATGCAAATGGATACGGAGTACTACTTTGAACTTACTATGAAAAATGGAGTGGTGAAGCTTTACAACTTAAACAACAGCGGCAACCGGATACAAACCTTGTTTCAGTCGGTGGACATAGGCAATGCCAATGAGAATTACTTCAAAGCGGGATGTTACCTACAATCTACCAAAAGTAGTCACTTCAATTCTAATGTATATGGTCAAGTGTTGATTAAAAACCTTACTGTAAACCCTGATAACTAATCTAACCAATTATTTTTTACAGGCTTGGCCATACTACTAGACATTTTTTGTTTGTGGAGACACAAACGAAGGCGGCAAAATTTAACAGAATCGGCAGTGTCTTCACTGCCCACTAGCCAAAATGTCCAGTAGTACGAGGCTTGGCTTATAAATCAATACCTGACTCAGAAGCTGTTTGATGGCCTCAAACAGCTTCTTCTCATTTTTGCATCCCCCTTTTTATCATGAAAAAACATCACTTTTTGAATCTCATATTCATTGCGTTTCTGGGAATTCAAGCTTGTACTTCTCCTGAGGCAGTAACCCCTCAACAAAACGTTCCTTTCACCTCAAAATCAAATCACGATACCGAGCTGCTATCTCATACTCGAGCAACGGATTTTGACTGGCGCATCTGGAAAATCTCCATCCCTATTGACAATGGAGGCAAAGCCAAGTCTTTGTCGGGTGCTTACATTCGAGACGCTCAATTTAACAGTCAAGAAAAACGTTACATCAAAAAAAACAGCAATGGTAGTTACCGATTTTTCACCGAGTTCAATGGTATCACCACCTCGGGTACCTATAATGCTCGTGAGAAAAAGTATTGCCGTACTGAGCTACGTGAATTGACCAAATCGGGCGCCCCTACTACCTGGAAAATGAACCAAGGGAAAACCCACCGAATGGAGACGACCTTGAAAATAGACCAAGTAAGCACTAGCAGTCGCAGTCGGGGAATCATCATTGGCCAAATTCACGCAGATGAAAACCAAGGCAAAGGGCTACCCACCGTCAAAGTATTTTGGAACAAAAATAAAGTGCGCTTGGAATATTATGCGCTCAAATCTTCTATTCGTGACAAAGTACGCTCTGGGAAAATGTCACCTTATGACGCCTGGAAAGACAAAAACAAGAAAAAATACCTGGACGTAAAAAAAATCGATATTACTTCAGTATCTCAAGGAACTTTCTTTGACCTAGTAATCAAGATCAACCCTAGTGGCTCGTTGACCTGCATTGCCAACGGAAAATCAAAAACAGTCTACGACTATAAAAAAGACAAATACCCTTTCAAGAACTATTTTAAAACGGGTAATTATTTGATAGATGACAACTGGGGAGCCACTGGGCAAGTCACCCTCAAAGGAGTAAAGGTAAGCCACAAATAAATTTCTTACCTTATACTGAAATGATACACCAGCCTACCTGAGCATCGCCGTTGGTAGGCTGATTTTCTTGTATTCCCCCCACGCTCTTTCCTTTTCTTTCTCTACTTGTCTTTTGGTGCGTTTGCTCACCCCCTCTTTTCAACCCTTTGCCATTTCTTGCTTTACTTGTGCAATGGT
>CALDJV010000354.1 GCA_937899305.1 uncultured Cytophagaceae bacterium | reverse complement strand
CCTCATTAATTTATTGGTTGATTGCAATTCATGAAGCCCAGTGGGCTTCTTTTAGTAACGCGTTCGCAATAACTACCTGTTTTTCTCTACTGCCTGAACTGCTGGGCTTCGTTATTTTTATTGCCCGTAGCGCTGCTATGGGCGCAAAAAATGCCTCGCCCAACAATCCATGCATATGACCAAATCGGGCACTTATTTTGAAAGCGTTACTAGCGGTTGATATATTGTGTTTTATAAGCACAATTCTTTTGCCACCCTTGGTCAGAGTGAATCACTCGAAGTGTGCGTTTTTTCTGATTCTTCACGCATTTTTCTTATCTTCTGAACAAACTCATGATTGGGTACAACTCCCTTGGCATCATCAGAGAAGATGGGTTTTAAACGATTTACGAAGTACATATCTACCTCTCCTTTTCCTTTGGCATTGATTTTACCTCGATGTTCACATTCAAAATAAGCCTTGATGAGTTCATAGGTTACCCCTGATACATTGACCCGATTTACCTCTCCGTTGCTTTCCATTCTACTGGCCGTATTAACGGTATCTCCCCATACATCGTAAGCAAACTTGTTTTTACCAATGACCCCCGCCACCAAAGGTCCAGTATTGATGCCAAGTCTCAGCTCCCAAGACAACATTTCGCTTGATGCTTCCTTTTCTTGGTGTTTGTTCATAAACCCCTGCATTTCCAGGGCTGCACATACCATTTCTATCGGATTACTCTGATTTGGCTGTGGAATTCCCCCAGCGGCCATGTAAGCGTCTCCAATGGTCTTGATTTTCTCGAGTTGGTATTTTTCCATAATTTCGTCAAAAGCAGTGAAATAATACTCCAGATGCTTCACTACGTCGGTGGCTGACATCCTCTCCGACGAACTCGTAAACCCTTTGATATCCGCAAACAGTACCGAAACCAACTCATAACTACGTGCTTCGGATCTCCCCTTTTTTTTCAACTCCTCGGCGATTTCTTCAGGCAAAATATTGAGCAACAATTCATCAGATTTGGCCTTTTCGGCTTTAAGTTGCTGGGTTTTTTGTTGAATAAGGCGATTACTTTCCGCAAGCTTTTCTTCAAAGTAATTTTGACGACGAGACCGTTTGATCAATACATTTAAGATGCCTCTCACAATGTCAATTTGATCCATCATGATTTTGTAGAAGACATCTTGGGTAAGTTTTAACAAACGGGTATGTACAATGGCCGACACCGAAGCCGAACGCGCCTCCGTATCTAACATAGAATATTCTCCAAAAACCTGTCCTTTGCGCAAAACTGCAAACACATAGCTTTTATCGTGTATTTTTACCGCACCATCTGCAATAATATACATGGCCCTCCCCTGATCTCCTTTGTAAAACACCGCCTGTTCGGGTCGGAGTGTCCCCTCTATCAGACAATCGGAGAGATCGGCTAAAATTTCCTTATCAGTAGTAGAGAATATCTCTACTTTTTTTAATATTTCTATGCGTTCTTCTTTGGTTACAGATGGTCTGGTAACAATATTCATAATTGTATGAGAGAAGTGATAATATTTCTAAAATTAAAAACATCTGTATTTAATTCAAATATATTACCCAGTATTGATTAATAAAGTTAAAATTCCATTTCACTCCCCTTTGTATCAGCACATTATAGCATCACCTTGCCAATTGACCATATTTCATACCTTGGGTCTACAAGCCTCGAACGACACCTTTGTTTATGCCAACAAAATTGTATATTGCAGGCCTATTAACTACTTACAATTTATGTTTGTTTTTACCCAACAACACTCTATTGCCAACCAGTTTATTGCTGAACTACGTGATGAAAGCATCCAAAAAGATAGCTTTAGGTTTAGAACCAATATGGAACGTCTGGGGGCTTTGTTTGCGTACGAAATCTCCAAAAAGCTGTCTTATCAAAAAGTTTCGGTAAAGACTCCTCTGGGCGAAGCCCATACCCACTTGCTTCATCAACAACCAGTACTGGCTACTATTTTACGCGCTTCTCTCCCCCTTTATCAAGGATTTTTGAGTGTATTCGACAAGGCCGAAAGTGCTTTTATTGGCGCATATCGTAGCCCTCATAAAGCGGACAATTCTTTTGATATTGTACAAGGTTATACGGCCACCCCAAGCTTGCAAGATCGCACCCTCATTTTGATAGATCCTATGCTGGCTACCGGAAAATCGATGGTGTCTACCTATGAGCAACTATTGAAATTTGGCCGTCCAGCTCAAGTACACTTGGTATCGATCATTGCCAGTAAAGAGGGAATAGACTATGTAAAAAACCAATTACCCGAAGTACAGCTTTGGATGGGAGATGTAGACGATGAAATGAACCAAAAATCATATATCATTCCTGGTTTGGGCGATGCTGGAGACTTGGCTTTTGGTCAAAAGCTTTGACGCTTAGGAATGTGTCCACTTATGCCAAGATGGGCTCGAGACAAGTTTTAAATCAGAAAACACCAACTCACGATCAGTTCATTTGCAAAATACAACTTCAGAGTACAACTTTGCATTTTATCATTCGAAGAAAAAGGGTATGAGTATTTGGTTGAAATATTTGACAGTGATTGCCGGAAGCATGTTTAAATTTTTGTTTGGTCCTTTGTTTAGCTTGGGCTACCAACTCTCTTTTTTAGAATCTTGTATACTCACCATCATTGGCATGATGCTCAGCGCAATTATTCTTTCACTGTTAGGAGAACAAATCAAAAAACATATTATCAACAAATATTTTAAACCCAAGCGCCTGTTTACCAAGCGTAGACGACGAACCGTAAAAATATGGCGAAAGTATGGTTTGGCCGGGGTTGCATTTCTCACTCCAGTCATTTTTATGCCCGTAGGTGGGCCACTCATCGCCACTGCTTACGGCGAGACTTGGCGAAGAATTGTCCCTTACATGTTTGTAAGTGCACTGTTTTGGAGTCCTATTACCACTGGCTGGGTGTATATCCTCAAAGACCTGCTGTTTTAGTTTTTTGTCTTTTCCTTTTCTAAGTAAAACTACATAAATAATCTAATCCATTTGGCTGATCTCTCGTCGCTATACTTCTTCAAAAAATAGTTCCGTA
>CALDJV010000353.1 GCA_937899305.1 uncultured Cytophagaceae bacterium | reverse complement strand
AACTTGTGGGGGTTGTCACTTGTAAACTAGTGCCCAGAGCACTAAATAGTTGAAGAGGGAAGTCGGTTGTCTTTTAATGCTGATGATTAATTCATTCCTACTCCTCAACTAAACAATTTCTT
This sequence comes from uncultured Cytophagaceae bacterium, assembly GCA_937899305.1. Classification (GTDB taxonomy): domain Bacteria; phylum Bacteroidota; class Bacteroidia; order Cytophagales; family Microscillaceae; genus Microscilla. The sequence goes on along the minus strand of CALDJV010000353.1, from coordinate 2,950 downwards.
AAGAATGTTAGCCGTCAAAAAAATACTAGAAGCTTACCATCCCGAACAACTGCAGTTTCGGGTATCTTCTCAAGACCAGTCTTTTTATGATGCTTCCACGCAGGCGTTGCTCAACCAACCCCATATTTCCAATCACTATTTCTTTTACTATTTGGTCCAAGGAAAAAGTACCCATCAGGTAGATTTGACTCATCTGGACCTGTCTGATGGGGAATTGATGTTTATTTGCCCCAATCAGGTACACACCCCTCGGTTCGAATCCAAAGCAAACACCTTTTTTAAGCTTTATTTCGAAGAACACAAACAGTTTTTACTCAAAGAACATTTTGCTTTTCTTGGCAATCCCTTCAATAACAACTTGATTCGGTTCTCACCCCAAGTAACTCCTCGAATCCATTTGATATTTCGCACCTTACTCGAGCTACAACAGACCCACCAGCAAACCCCATCGCTGAGTTTGTCTTACCTCAACGTATTGCTTGAAGAGTTCAATCTGGCCTATTTCAACGAGGTATCGCCATCCCTCAATGCCCACGATATTGGTCATTTCATTGCATTCAAAGCGTACCTCTATCAAAACCTCTCCTTTGAACTTTCTATCGAACAAGTGGCCCAGGAACTGAGCATTTCGTCTAGTCTTTTGTACAAAATTGTAAAAAAATCTACCCAAAAATCCCCCAAACAATATTTAGCGTCTCTCTTGATGACAGAAGCTCAACGACGCTTACTCTATGCTCCTGGAGTATCTGTAAAAGAGCTCGCTTATGATTTAGGTTTTTCGGATCCATCTTATTTCTCGAGGTTTTTTAAGAAATATACTGGCAAGAGCATTCGCCAGTTTGTTACTGATTTGTCCATGTAACATACCAGTTTGTGCTACTCATCTTCGAGGGTCAGGGCTAATTTTGCAACAAATACAAATCATTATGTTCAAAATAGCACTGCATATGACATATCAAAGATTGAAATTAAGCCTAAGTCTGGTATTCGTAGTTGTTTTACAAACCTATGCTCAGCAGCATAGCGATCATACAATGGCTACTCAACAGCGGTATATCAATGAATTCAAAACGAAAGCTCCACTGGTGTTGGTAGATATAGGAGATACCAAATTGGCTACTCGACACTACCAAGGTACCGGAACACCCCTATTGATGATTCACGGAACCCTGGAGGACCATCATTCTTTGATCGCACTGGCGGCCCTACTTGCCAAACAAATCCCCAACCCGATCATTTTGTTTGACCTAAGAGGGCATAGTGCCTCGGTACTCTCCAACCATAAGAATGGTTCTATTGTACAGGATGCCAACGATGCCGCCAAGCTGATAAAAAAACTAGGCTACACTTCGGCCCACGTACTGGGTCATTCTTATGGCGCAAATATTACCATCAAATTGACCAATACCCACCCTAATTTAGTGGACAATCTATTTTTATACGAACCACCAGCATTTGGCTTGTTAATGGGTAATCCTAAGTATCGGGCTGGGGTAAAAAAGGCGGGCCAAATCATTGCTCAAACTAAAACCGCCTTTGAACAAGGAGCAGTTGAGCAGGGAGTCAAATTATTTACTGAGCATATTGCCTTTGGAATGGGAAGTTGGAACAAAATTTTAGACAAACGGGCTCGGTCTATTATGACCTTAAATTATCCCACGTTTTTGGATCAGCTCCAAGACCAACAAAGGTTTCATATCAATGTTGCCAAGCTGAACCAACACCAAGGCAAGGTGGTTTTGGTTTATGGGAATCAATCTCTTCCCTTGTTCAAAGCATCCATTCAGGAAGTTGCCCAAATATTGAACAGTGAAAAACATTTTCTCATCAAAGGGGCTGGCCATGAGGGCATTTTTACTCAACCCAGTCAGTTGGCTACTAAGGTTGCAGAGAGTTTACGATGATTTACCTCTATCGAACCAATACTTTCCAAACTAAGTGAGGGTTCCTTTCCATCTATCAATTTGCCAAAAAAAGAACATCCCAAGGCTTATTTATCAGCCTTGGGATGTTCCTTTCGTAATTCTGATTTATAAATTTTAGGGCTTACTTATCCCCATAATCCACCGTAATGGTCACAACAGAGGGTACAATCATTGCAGAAGGAAATTCTCGCTTCAATCTTTTAAATACTTTTACATATTCGTAGCGTTCCAAAAAATCACCTACCTTCACCCGATAAGTTGGAGAGCGGTATTCCATGTAGGGTCGTAAATGAGGAAAAATCTCGTAAGAACGACGACGAGCCTTTACTGCTTGAGCCTTGCTACGTCCTCGATAAATTTGGATGCGAAACCCTTCATATTCTTCCTGATGAATCCCAAACTTTTTGGGTATAGGATTATCCAACAACGCATTGAGCGCCTCAGTGATGTAAAATTTAAAATCGGTGCTGTCCATCCCCAAGGGTACATCTATCACAATGCCTTGGCCGTCAAACTTCTCAATATTATAACTGTACTTTACCCTTTCGGTTTTTAAGTCCTCTTTGAGATCGTTTTTGGTTTGGGGGAAGTTCTGCGTAGTCTTACAACTTGCCAACCCGATTAAAAGTGCAAAAAATCCAAGTGTAGAGAGTTTTTTCATAGGTGTTTAGCTTATTTGACATTAGGTTTATTGGTGTTTCGTTTCTTTTTGTGTTTCATTAAGAGAGTATCCAAAAAATAACATACCCAATTCATAGCCGTTCTTTTGCGAATATATTTCGTTATTTTTATTACCCATAGCACAGCTATGGGTGCAAAAACCGATGGCTACAGCTCTGCTGTGCCGAGCTCTGCCGAAGGCTAAATAGCCTCACCTATCCGCAAAATCACTGGCTTTAATGGGGAGACTATTTCTTGCATCCTCCCTAATTAATCTGCCTTTATGATTTACACCAATATTTTTTTCATTACTGACCTTTCGCAGTCATTTTATTTTGAAAATATAAATAATGTATTAAGTCAGT
>CALDJV010000352.1 GCA_937899305.1 uncultured Cytophagaceae bacterium | reverse complement strand
GTTATTAGAATTCTTGGGAAGACTTGACAAATAATGTACCGCTCACTAATGATTCAAGACCATTTCCTAAAAACTTGGGTGATCATTCTTTTGTGGGGAAGTATTCAAATCATCTATGCACAAACAGGTGCCAAAAATCATCCTGAGTATGCCGTATCTGAAATTCCGGAAGCACTGCTGGTGGGTGCCAATGTAGTAGTGAGAGAAGACAAAAACTATCTTGACATTTTGAACAAAGGAACTGGTGTTTTTACTACTTCTTATACGATGACCATCCTCAATGAATCGGGAAGCCGTTATGCCAGTTATGTCGTATTTTATGACAAGTTGAGCAAAGTCAATTACATGCGGGCCAAAGTATACGATAAAAACGGAAAATATATCAGAACCCTCAAAAAACGAGACATCAAAGACTACAGCGCAGCCGATGGGTATTCCATCTATTCCGACAACCGGGTAAAATACGCCAAGTTATCGCATAATGAGTACCCCTACACCATTGCAGTGGAGTACCGAAAAACCTATAAAGGTTTGCTTTTTTATCGCGGTTGGTATCCTCAAAGCAGCAGGCGTATGGCGGTAGAAAAATCAGAATTTACCATACGAACTCCTCGAAACCTCCCGTTCAGATACAAAGAAATCAACTTGGAAAAAGCAAGCAAGCCCACCGGAAACGTAGGTACCCAAACCTGGAAAATTGAAAATCTGCCTGCCTTTAAAAGTGAGTCTTACCGCAAACAATCCCCTTATCCAAGGTTGTTATTGGCGCCCAATAGTTTCTCGATAGAGGGCTATGCTGGCAACATGAAAAGCTGGAAAGACTTTGGTATTTGGCAAAGTAAACTCAATGCAGGTCGTCAGGAAATTGCTCCTGCTACCATTCAAAAACTAAAAAACCTCACCAGTGAACTTCCTACCACCGAGCAAAAGGTAAAAAAAGTATATGAATACCTTCAGCAAAATACCCGTTACGTCAGTATTCAACTGGGCATTGGTGGTTGGCAAACTTTTAGTGCTCAAACAGTAGACGAAAAAGGTTACGGAGATTGTAAAGCCTTGAGCAATTACACCTACTCTATGCTCAAAGCCCTTGGCATCCGATCTCACTATACCTTGGTGCGAGCGGGCAGAGGTGAGCGGCCCATTCAAACTGATTTTCCATCCAGTCAATTTAATCATGTCATCCTGTGTGTACCTAACAAAAAGGACACTGTTTGGCTGGAATGTACCAGTCAGCGGGCATCGTTTGGCTACTTGGGAAGCTTTACCGGAGATCGGGATGTATTGCTCATTACTGAAGATGGAGGCAAAATAGTGCATACACCCATATACAACCAATCAGTAAATACCCTTTACCGAACTGCCCAGGTTACCCTTGATGCCAAAGGTGATGCCCAAGCCAGTGTACATACTACCTATCAGGCCATTCAGGCCGAGGCCATTGCCCGATTGATGCACCGTAAACCCGATCATCAGAAAAAATGGCTCTACGACCACTTGGATATTCCTAATTTTGAAATTGAAAAATTTCGATTGGATTTGAAAAAAAGTAAACTGCCTCAAGCCACTGAAACATTGACGCTCAACATTAGAAAGCTGGCCTCGAAAAGTGGTAAAAGATTGTTTTTAAAGCCTAATCTACTCAACCGTTCTACTTATATACCCAAAAGATCTAAAACTCGTAAAAGTGACATTTATGTACCTTCAAGTGTTGCCTATACTGATGTAGACACCATTCATTTTAAAATTCCAGAGAAATATCACGCCGAATACAAGCCTGAGCCCCTCACCATTACCAGTGATTTTGGAAAATACGAAATGAAGGTTTCATTGGATGCTGGAAAAATAACCTATGTCCGAAAAATGACCGTAAAGGCAGGGACTTTTTCCAAAGAAAAATATGCTGAAATGATTCGTTTTTACAAAAAAGTAAGAAAGGCCGACAAAGAAATGATTGTATTAGTGAGTGGCACCTAATTTTGGTCCATAATCGACGGATGACCAACTCGCTTCCATATTATACCCGATGGGTTTTAAAACCCATCGGGTATAAATTTGCCTAAAATCTTAGTAGTGGTGGGGTTGTTTTATCTAAACCCACTACCAGCAAATTATTTTTTCTTCACCTCAATCTGAAGCATGTTAGACATGGCCCGAGCGATCAGTTTGCCCTCTTGATTGAAAAGTTCACCTGTCATGTTGATAATTTGTCGTCCTTGCCTTACCACATTCGATTTGGCAACAATAACATCCTCTACCCTGGCTTTCCCCAGAAAATCAACATTGAGATTGACCGATACTGCTGGTAAAGGCTTGTCCAATGAGGCCACGGTCATTCCAATCACCTCGTCTAATATCGCCGCCTGAACTCCTCCATGCAACAATCCCAGCGGGTTGGTCATTTCTTTTCTCACGGTGATTTCCAGTTCAAACTGACCAGGAGCAACTGACTTCAATACGGGCTCTAGCCACTGGGTAAAAGGAGGGGCATTCTCTTTCAAGGTTTTGCCTTCCTGACTTTTAAATAATTTGTATAAGGGGTTGTTCATGTTGAGCTCATCTTTAAAATGAATGGGGTAAAATTATAACAATCCCTTCAAAATAAATCAAAACCAATAAAAAAAGGTGGTCACGATCATTAGTGAGCGGTACATTATTTGTCAAGTCTTCCCAAGAATTCTAATAAC
>CALDJV010000351.1 GCA_937899305.1 uncultured Cytophagaceae bacterium | reverse complement strand
GAAAATAAAAAATACAAAAATAACATTTTTAAAGTTTTACCAAGTTTTCAAAAGTTAAAACTTATCAATGGCAAGGCCACTGGTGAATTCAGGCTTGACCCCGAATACGCTCCAGGAACCTATTATTTGCAAGCGTACACCAAGTTGATGACAAATGGCGCACGCGATTATTTGTTTCAACGCAGGATAGCGGTGGGTCAAATGAATCCATTTTCTTTTGAAGGAAATCTCACTTACAAAAGTAAAATGAAACGTAAGCACGAATCATTTAAGTACGAACTCACTTTACACAATCAATTCAATCGCCCTTTGGCAAATCAGTCCATTGACATTTTGGTAAAGACCCGCAAAAAAATTTACCAACGAAAACAATTGTCTACCAATAGAAGCGGTATCCTACGAGGTAAGCTCAACATCCCCAAAGATGAAAACGCGCCCTATTTGGAGCTCGTTGCTACGGCTAGCCACACTCCTCAGTCTGTTTCCCGCAGTTTTTATATTCCTATCAAAGATGACCAAGTACAAGTTGATATGTTTCCCGAAGGAGGACAGTTAATCGCCGGAATTTCCAATCGGATTGCGTTCAAGGCCAGCAATCATCAGGGATTGGGGGTGCCTATTCTTGATGGTTATATTATTGATGAAAAAAAGCGTAAATTTTATATTAGAAACAAAGCGCTCGATACTTTGGATAATGTCATAGGACTACCCCAGAAAATATTGTTGCACCTCAAAAGTAATCACCTTGGCCTGGGGAGTTTCATCTTTGCCCCCAAGATCAATAAAAAATATACCGCCATCCTATTCACCGAACAAGGTAAAAAGTTACGGGTGCCCTTGCCAACCGCTTCACCGCAAGGTTTTGCCCTACAGCTCCACTTGTTGCCTCAAAACCGTTACCAATTGAAACTCCACTCTTCCTCACGCAAACGGAAAAAATTTACCATCATCGCTCATTGTCGAGGCAAGCTCATCTATACAGTATCGGCCACTACCAAAAAAAACCGGCCTTTTATAAGGGTACTCCACCCCGATCGTTTTCCTTCAGGCATACTCACTTTCACGGTTTTCGATGATACATTTAAACCCCAATGCGAACGCATCATTTTCTTACCATCTGCTCAACAGGAATTACAAGTTAGTTTGGGTGCCAAGCCCAAACCATCCTCTCTGGACCAAAAAATCACTCTAGACCTGAAAATGGATAGTTCATTGCATTCCAAGGTGGATTTGTCGATGGTGGTGGTAGACGATAGCTTGGTAAAGGCCAACCCACAACAATCCCATATCTTAGCTCATTTGCTGCTTTCTTCCGATATCAAAGGGTTTATTGAGCAACCCAATCATTATTTCAAAGATAAAAAACTGTCTACCCTTCAAGCACTTGATTTATTGATGATGACCCAGGGATGGAGAAGATTTAACTGGCCGCAGATATTGAATAACCAAGACACACTTTCTGACCAATATGTGGAGCGAGCACTTCAAATAAGTGGAGTGGTAACTACTACTGATGGCAAGCCAGCTCAAAAGGCTCAGGTATTTTTATACGCTTCAAATGATAAAGTGGTCCAAAAGGTAACCACAAATGAACTAGGAAAGTTTTCCTTCAATGGATTGCATTTATATAACCATACTCCCCTGAAAATCAAGGCTGTTCACCATAAAAAAAACACGCCACTTGATATCACATTGGATAAAACCAACCGCGTTTTAACTGCTTATTCCATACCCAATGATCCACGGTTGCCAACGGACCTGCTTCAAAAAGAAGCCTATCTCAGAAACTACGCAAAACAATTCAGTCGTCGAATGGCCCACCCTGATCGTAAGAATTCAAATGATAAATTTACTCCACAGACCAAGGGCAAAGTACTGCAACTGATTTATCAAGACGGGTACCACCGCGTCAAGACCTTTTATGAACCTCCTTATGACCATTCCAATTCTAATCAACGTCAATACGCAGGTCAGCCAAGTACAATCTATTGGAATCCATCAGTAAAAGTAGTCAACGGAAAAGCACAAGTGTCTTTTTTTAATCGCCCAACGGTTCGTAATTATCGGGTGATTGTGGAAGGTGTTTCAAAAGATGGGAAGGTGCTACGGTTCAATCATCGTTATCAGGTCACAAGTAAAGAGTAGTATTTTAGTTCGTAGTTCGGAGTCAGGAGTTGGTAGTTTTTTTTAGTCGATAGTCAATGGTCCATAGTTTTTTTAGTCAACAGTCGACGGTCCATAGTCCATAGTTTTGCGACGCCTCGCGCAACCATTTAACAATGAGCATAGCGGAACAATGTAGCAATAGAAAAAATGCAACAATAAGCCGAAGGCGGAGCAATAGAAATAAATCATCGCTTTGCGCAACCATTTAACAATGAGCATAGCGGAACAATGCAACAATAGAAAAATACAACAATAAAACCATTCAAAATAATTTTATATTTCCTCTAAACAGGGGGAATGCATCCAAAAAAAACTCTTATTATATGACCCCATATCACCTTAGTAAAACGGAAAAAATAAAGTAATCCAAATTTGGTGTAATATCTGGTTGCT
>CALDJV010000350.1 GCA_937899305.1 uncultured Cytophagaceae bacterium | reverse complement strand
AGACAAAAAAATGACTACTTGCGTAAAGACCACATATATCTTTTATTTTTGTATTGTAAAAAGCACCTTGCAAATTTATAAGTAACATTTGAACCTTATAAATTACAATTAAATACACTACGCAAAAAATCGTGTAATGCACCCTCTAAATTTATGTATTGATTTGGGCAACACCTTTGGTAAAGCTGGTTTTTTCAGACAAAATCATTTGGTTGAGTATCATGAGCAATTGTCAGAAAAAGACCTATTACAATTGGTAAAGGCAAAACAACCCCAACAGGTCATCATTTCGTCGGTACGAAAGCACCTGGAGGGATTGATTAACCCAATGAAACAATACACAGAGGTAATGGTTCTAAATAATGAGCTGCCAGTACCTTTTCATAATCACTATGCTACGCCCAAAACACTGGGCCCCGATCGGATTGCAGGAGTCATAGGCGCTCGGAGTTTATATCCAGATCAAGGCTGTTTGGTGATTGACGCTGGAACTTGTATTACTTATGATTTTATCGATGATCAAGACAACTATTACGGGGGAGGTATTTCGCCAGGTTTACAAATGCGGTTCAATGCGCTTCATCATTTTACCCAACAATTACCCTTGGTTACTCCAACCCAAGATACCCCAGGTTTAATTGGAGATAATACCCAAAATGCCATTTTAAGTGGAGTAATTAATGGAGTTTTAGCTGAAATAAACGGTATTATGACTGATTATCGTGAAAAATTTGGTAATTTTGCGCGGATTTTATGTGGGGGAGATGCTGCTTTTTTTGAATCAAAAATAAAAGAGTCCATATTTGTAGCCTCCAATTTGATACTCATCGGGTTGAACAGAATCTTAATCTACAATGTCGAAAAAACAATCAAATCGTAATTATCAAAGGTTATTTTTGGTTCTATGTTTTACTGGGTTTATAAACTTAGGGTTTGCCCAGGACTTCGGAAACTCTCCTTACTCTCAGGTAGGTATTGGCGAAATGTTTAGCAATAGTTTTGCGCATCAGGTGGGAATGGGAGGTCTAGGTGTCAGTAACAATACCATTAATTTCCTCAATATATACAACAATGTAAACCCAGCCCTACTTGCTCGCTCACGCAATACGGTATTTGAGGCAGGGGTAATGGGACAAATGAAAATTCTCAGAAACGATACCGATTCTCAACAAGATCTTGGGGCAAGCTATAATTATGTAGCATTATCGTTTCCAATTGGTAAATCCTGGACTACTGGCCTAGGTTTGGTTCCATACAGCACCATCAATCATGAGAGTGTGTCTCGAGTACGGGTAGCAAATACTGATTTTTTTAGTGAATTGACCCAAAAAGGTGAGGGAGGAATCAATTCCATTTTCTTGACCAACAGTGTAGGTATTGCTCGTCGTTTGATGCTTGGTTTGAAAGTAAATTGGTTATTTGGTTCTATGTTCAATGAATCTACTGCCAACTTAATAACCGGTAGTAGCCGAACTCGCATTACCTATTTCAATAGGTTGAGAGTGAATGACTTATTGCTTGAACCGGGTATTTCTTACCATCAAAAACTCAACAAAAAAACAATGTTGAACATTGGAGCCACTTACACTATGGCTACTGATCTCAACGCAAAGCGTTTTGTATCTTTTGACCGAAGAAGCGACAACGATGTAGTGGTTGTTCAAGATACTTTGGTAGCCAATCAGGCTACCAGCGTTCGTTTACCCAACCGCTTGCGATTTGGGGTGAGTGTGGAAAGAACCCTCAAATGGCAACTAGGTGCTGACGTAATGATGGAGAATTGGTCTGACTTTGGCATTGGCGACAGCACAGGTAATTTGCAAAATACGATTGGAGTAGCAGTAGGTGGCGAATATACTCCAAACTTCAATAGTCTGCGTAGTTATTGGAATCGGATAACTTACCGGGCTGGTTTTCAATATAAACAGAACCCAATCGCCCCTGAAACAGTACAAGATATGTCGATAAGCTTTGGTATAGCGTTACCAGTAAACAGAAACAAATCACTATTGAATTTGTCGGTAGTACTAGGGCAGCAAGGAAACATATCTGATGGTTTTGTTCAGGAACGATATCTGCGCCTGCATCTTGGCGCCACAATAAACGATAGATGGTTTTATAGACCTAAAATTGATTAAATTTTATACACGATGAAACGTTCACTATTCTTATTTGCATTTATAGCGTTGTTTTTCGGATTAACTAACGCTCAAGCTCAGAAAGGTATCAAAGGGGGCAACCCTAGTACCTGGCCCGCCGAAGTGAGAGAGAAGTATACGCTATTGGGAGACAATACCAAGCAGGAAAAATTTACTGAGGCGTTACCTGCTCTCGAGTGGTTATTAGAAAACCATCCTCAATTACATAAAAATGTATACATCCGGGGGATCAAGGTATACCACGGGTTAGCTGATAAAGCTGATAAAGAGAAAAAAGAGGAAGACAAGATCAAATATCAAGACAAGGCAATGGACTTGTATGATATGCGTATCAAGCATTATGGTCAAAAAGCGACTGTATTGCAATACAAAGTATACTATGCACCTTATTACTGGACGGGGCGTCGTACCGAAGATTTGTACAAATTGTATGAAGAAATTATAGGTATGAGCGGCAACAGTACAGATGCTGATGTGGTAACTCACTACATGGAACTTGCAACTGAAAAAGCCAAAAGCAAGAAATTGACAGAAGAGCAGATTTTAGCGGTACACGACAAATTGACTAAAATTGCGGAAGCCAATAAAGGTAAAGAAGGATGGGCTGAGGCTAAAACCACGTTGGATGCATACCTTGCTACAGTAATTACAGTAGACTGTGATTTTATTTACCGCTTTTATGTACCCAAATACAAAGCAGATCCTGAAAACGTAGAATTGATTGAGCAGCTTTTGGCGCGTATGATCAGAGCAAGTAGGAAGACCAAAGAAGGAGAAGAACGTTGTACCAAAAAACCTTTGTTCCTCGAATTGGCCGAAAAACTCTTTACAAAGAAGCCTACTTATGGCCGAGCAATGAACTTAGTAAATGCTTATCGTGATGACAAAGCCAAGGCTAAAGGGTATTTGGAAAAAGCAATTGAGTTGACAGACGACAATGCCAAAAAGGCCGACGCTTACTTGCAGTTGGCGAGCATACAAAGAGCCAATGGAGCTTTTGGAGCAGCCCGTACCAGTGCGTTCCAAGCGGCCAAATTAGATCCTAAGCAAGCCAGTAAAGCATACTCTATGGTGGCTTATATGTACATGGCTAGTGGCAAAAGCTGCAATGGTACCAGTCCTAAAAACCCTTGTCACGCTAAAGCAATTTATATTGCTGCTTATAACATGTTCAAAAGAGCAGGCAATACCAAAGGAATGGCCAATTCTAGAAGATATTTCCCAACCAAGGAAGATGTATTTACCCACGGAATGCAGGGTAAATCAGTGAATGTTGGCTGTTGGGTAGGTGAAACAGTAACCATTGTTGGAAACTAAGTAACCCTTTCAAAAATAAAACCGGAAAACGTGGAAATCTATGATTTAGGTTTCCACGTTTTTGCTTATAAAACTCTACAAGTGCTTTCCTGCTAATATCATCTTTTCTATGAAGTATTTTCTTGTCGTTATTGTTTTATTGCTTCTTGCACTAGTTGGGTGCGAACAAAAAAAGGAAGATAAAATTAAATCTAAATATAAGGGGCCACTCATTGAGGTGATCAATGTAAATGCATTCTATAGCGACTCAGGGAAAGCCAAAATCAATATCAAGGCACCAGTGCAGCAAGAGTATGAAAACGGCGACCGCGCTTTTCCTAAAGGTTTACGGCTTGATTTTTTTGATCAGCAATTGCGAAATAATGGTCGCTTAGTGGCTGATTCGGCCTTTTTTTCTAAAAAAAATAAACTGTGGACCGCACGAGGAAATGTAGTGGTTACAAATTTGTTAGAACAAAAGAACCTAAAATCTGATATATTACATTGGAGTCCAGCCCTTAAAATATTTTACACCGAGTCGCCCGTGAAGATTACCTCGCCCAAAGATGACCTAAAAGGCAAAGGAATCAAGGCACAGCAGGATTTGGCTTGGTATAAAATGGGAAAACCAAAAGGAGTCATTACAGTTAAAAAATAGCGATTAAGTCAGCGAAAATATACATTAATGAAACTCATAGATTCAATTTTATTATCAGCAGCAGTAGGATTGTTTATCATTGGTATTAACCAGCTTTTTGCCGAGAAAGAATTTTACTGGATTTTTATGCTTTCTCTGATTTGTTTATTTGCTTATCAAATTCGTAAATTACAAAGAAAAGAAAAAGCCCCTGAAGCTAAAACCCAAACAAAAAGTGCAGGGACAGCTCCCAAGCAAAAGAAAAACTTTTCCAATACTAATCGCACTAAAAAGAAAAAACGCCGGAAATAGTCCATGGAATTTTACCAAACCATTGGTGTGTTGATGTCGCTGGTTTTATCAGCATTGTTTTCAGGAACAGAAATCGCCTTTGTATCGGCCGATAAGCTCCATATTGAGCTACAGAGCAAGAAAGGGCGGCTCCCTGAACGCTTGATGGCGCATTTTCTCGATAACTCCTCTTACTTTATTGCCGCTTTGTTGGTGGGCAACACGGTTACATTGGTAGTGTATGGTATTTATATGGCCGAAATTTTAGATCCATTACTTGCCAGTCATCTTCCGGCCAGCATCAATAGTAAATTTAACGTACTACTGCTACAAACCATCCTCTCTACGTTGGTTGTACTGATCACGGCTGAGTTTTTACCCAAATCTATTTTTTTAATCAATCCCACCCGGTTGTTGACATTGTTGGCCTTGCCCATGTCGCTTATTTACTACCTGCTATTCCCTTTTGTGTATGTCATGGTCAATTTGTCCAAGTACGTCATTCTAAAGGTGTTTAAGTTGGATTTTTCGGAAGACAAACCCGTATACGATTTGGTAGATTTGGACAAGTACGTGAGCAATATTACCCCCAACGAAAACGAAACCAGCGAGTCTCCCGAAATAGATCCTAAGATTTTTTCAGCAGCACTTGAGTTCCGAGACATCAAGGTGAGAGAATGCATGGTACCACGTACTGAGATTGTAGCAGTAGAAGAAAATGATCCTTTGGTAAAATTAAGAAAGGCCTTTGAGGATTCAGGACATTCCAAGATCTTAGTCTACCGAGACAATATAGATGCCATTGTGGGGTATTCCCATTCTTTGGACTTGTTCAAGAAACCAGAGAATATTGTATCGATTACTACTCCAATCATTAGTGTGCCCGAGAGTATGCCCGCCCAGGAACTCTTGGTTCAGTTTATCGCTGAACACAAAAGCATTGCCTTGATATTTGATGAGTTTGGAGGAACTTCCGGAATTGTAACGATTGAGGATGTGATAGAAGAAATTTTTGGTGAAATTCAGGATGAACACGACAAAGAAGCCTGGGTGGAGCAACAAATTGATGAATACAACTTTATATTGAGTGCACGCCACGAAATAGACTATCTGAACGATAAATATACTTGGGAATTGCCCGAAGATGAATACGATACCTTGGGTGGTTTGATCTTGCATCTGAATGAAGACATCCCCAAACCCAACCAAGTAATTTATTATCCCCCCTTTGTGTTTACAATTTTGAGTATTCAGGATAGAGCCCGTATAGATACGGTCAAAGTATCGATTCAGAATGGACAAAACAAGCCTAAAAAAAATAGACAGCCTTCTAGGGTTTCAAAAAATCCCTGATTTGATTTAGTTGGATAATTACATTTTTTGTTTTAGATTGGTGTTGTATAAAATATTTTAATCAACCCCTTTGCTAATTATGCACGAAAATATCCAACAGCAAAATGCTGAAAACCAGCAAAATAATAGTAAGATAACTGCTCTAAGAGTAAAATCTCCTCAAAATAAGCCAACGTCGAGCTACCGAGCTCGCTGGAATGGCAAGCCCCAAAAGCCTGTTCAAGCCAAATATAGTCCGGTCAATAAAAGTAATCCTGAGTCACGCACCATTGATCCATTCCAAGTATTATCTGATTCGGAGCGAATCGGGAATCACCAAGGAATAGCTGAAAATAGCGGGCAACCAATCAAAAAAAACATCCCAACCCAACGTCAGGTTTCTGACATAGAAAAGAAAAAAAAGTCGGTTCAGATCCAACAAAAAGATACACCAAATATTGCCTCCCAAGGCAGTGGTTTACCCACTCAACTGAAAGAAAATATGGAAGCAATGGGAGGAGTAAATCTATCGGATGTAAAGGTAAACTATAACTCCTCTAAACCAAAAGAAATGGGGGCTATGGCCTATGCTCAAGGCAGTCAAATAGAGATTGGTCCTGGGCAAGAGAAACATTTACCCCACGAAGCTTGGCATACCGTACAACAAAAGCAAGGGCGAGTAAAACCTAATACGGAGGTACAAGCCAAGGGGCTACCTTTAAATGACGATGCCACGCTGGAAAAAGAAGCTGATGTAATGGGAGAAAAAGCGCAGCAGGGTGTTTTAACTACCAGGACTCCCAGAGCATCTATTGTAAGTAATTCTATGATGACCCAAGGGGTACTGCAAGGTAAATTTAGAACTGGTAAACCTCAAAGGCCTAGTATTCAGCACGATAATGGTTTTTTGGATGCTTATGATGAAGTAAATAAAACCGGAGATAAAAAATTTGAGGAGCGTGATCCTACTTGGTCAGATCGTCTTGATTTGACTTGGTGGATTATGAAACTTGAAGGAGCTGAGGCACTTCGCCCCGATTTAGCTGATGGTACTGCTGCCTATCGTCATTTCTTATTTGGAGGTGGTGCTGATCGGACTTTCAATTATGAACGATACGTGGAGAATGATGCTAGTGGAACCACTACCTTGAATAACTTGATAGAATATTCCAAAGCAGAAGTAGAACCTTTGTGCCCACCAGGAAGTACAGTTTTGGTAACAAGTGACGCCTACAATACTGGACAATCCGGACCTTTTGGGTTTCCATACCCTGACACCGAAAATTGGCAAAAAGCCATTGGTGGGCATAATATTTGGGTAAGTGGCACAGTTTCGGCCCGTCAGGTGGGCAGTGAAGTAGAATATACTATGCACATGACCATTCACGTCGAGGATAGATATAATTTTAATCCTGGCCAGGCAGACATGGCAACCGGAATACCTGATTCAGCTAATGGAACTTTTGAAGTTACCGGTTTGGCCAATCAATATATGAATTACAGCACGATCAATCGAAGCGTAACTTGGCGTGGAGGGTCTGCTAAACCAGCTAACATTCAAGACAATGATTCAGGACGTAATCGTCGTCCTTCAGATAATCGTCGTTTGAGAAATCGTATATAATATGATGGTTCATCAAATATTTTTTAGAACGTATTTTGGGTATTGGATTAGCCTGGGCTTATTGGGGATGGTGGGGTGTACTTCTAAATCTACCCAATTACAACAAGAACCAACATCCAGTACCAATATAGCAGCGTTGGCTCAAATTTTACAATTGAAAAATAAACCTACTCGAGTTCAATGGGTAAAATTCACCAGAAACCAATTTAATAACGAATGGGGAATATTAGCAGTATTGGAGTATCCTTCTCAGTATTTGACTGACCTGAAAACCAAGGCTAAAAAACTGAATTATACATTTGATCATCTGGACAAAAAAATGTTAAAACCGTGGTATCCAAAAGATTTAAGGAGTTGCTTTGAACAGCAGTCCTCGAGCAAGCACCTCCGGTTTAATTGCCCGGTTTATGCGGCTACCCATTTTGCTAAATCTCCATTGCTGAGGGGATTTATGGCTTTTTCTGGGAGGTTCTTGTGGTTGTATTTGTATGCTCAGTAGCGGGAAAATACCCACCTTAAAAAACGGTTATCCCTTGGGAGTTTCTCGGAATCCCTAATATTTCTAGGTATTCGATGTCGAGCATCTCGCAAGAAATCGTATCTTTGCGGAATCCTAAAAAAACCACTGTGGATGACACAATATTTTTAAATCAATTTTTTTAACATAGAAGCATACATAGGAAGATGGCTATCATTAATTCAATTAGAAAGCGATCTGGGTTGGCCGTGTTAGTGATTTCTCTAGCGATTGCGGCTTTTATTCTGACAGATTTATTTGGTAAGCTGGTACAGGGCGGTGGCCCCGAAAGCATGAAAGTGGGAAGCATTCAGGGTGAAAGCATCTCTTACAATGATTTTAACCAAAGAGTCAGTATGATGGAAGCTCAGTTTGCTGGCAGGGGACTTAATGCCCAGCAAAGAGTTCAATTAAGAGAACAAGTTTGGAACGACTACATCTTTGAGAAAGTATACAAGCCTCAATACGATGTATTGGGCCTTACCGTAACCCCCCGCGAAATTAGAGAAATCTTGCAAGGAGATTCTATCATGCGTGATCCCCAATCACAGGTGATGCGTCAATTGATGCCTTCTTTCAGAGATTCTACTGGTAAATATGACAAGGGAAAAATTGGAGTGTTTTGGGAAAGAGCCCCTAACAATCAAAAAGACCCAATCAGACAAGGTTTACGCAGAGAGCGATTGCAAAAGAAATACTCAAGTTTGTTAGAGTTTTCTACTTACGTAACCCAGGCAGAAGCCAAGCGTGACTACGTAAATAAAAATACCAAGGGTGATTTCAAATTTTTGTATGTACCTTATACTTCGGTTCCTGACTCTACTGTAGAAGTAACTGATGCCGACTTGGAGGGTTACATGAGAGATCATGCTGATGAGTATAAATCACAAGAAACCCGTACCCTTGAGTACTATGTGCTACCTATTGACCCCTCTCCTGAGGATAGTACCAAGTTTGCTTCAAATATTCGCGAAATTGCCAAAAGTTTTGCCAAAGCAGCCAATGATTCTCTTTTTGCCAGTGGAAGATCAGATGATGCACAGCCTTTTACTTTTCAAGATCCTACCAAATTGCCTAAAGAAATCTGGCAAACAGTACCTACCTTAGCCAAAGGCGCGGTAGTAGGTCCTTTGAATCAAAAAAATACTTACACCATTTACAAAGTAAGTGACGTAAAAGATGATTCAGTGTATTATGCCAATACTGCCCACATCTTGTTCAAGGCTGATTCTACCTTGAAGCAAAGTGAGCGCGATAGCATACGCAACAAGGCCAATGAGATTTTACAAAAAGTATTGGATAACCCCAGCGACTTTGCGAAAATGGCACAAACCTATGGTTCGGATGGTACCAAAGACCAAGGTGGAGAACTTGGTTGGGCCAACTTGAGCAAATATGTAAAAGAGTTCAAAGATGCGATCATCAAAGCCGAAAAAGTAGGTACAATTCCTAACTTGGTGAAAACCCAGTTTGGCTATCACATTGTGAAAATTATTCATCCTGCTTCCAAAAAACTATACAAAGTAGCAACCATTAAGAAAACATTGCTACCCGGAAAAAGTACGCTAGATGCTGCCTTCAAAACCAGTGACAGATTGGTAAACGAAAGCAAGACACTCGAGGAGTTGAGAGCCAACGCCAAGAAGAATCCTAAGTTGATTAAGAATACTGCTGATAAGATTCAGCCAAACGCTACTAATTTAGGGAGCTATCAGAATGCACGCGAAATTATTCGTTGGGCATTTAAAGATGACACCAAAGTGGGCGATATTTTCAATCAACCTACCGAGCTTTCAGACCAGAATGTATACATTATAGCAGCATTGACTGGTGCTACCGAAAAAGACGAACTTAATTTGGAAGCCAATCGTAATGCCCTTAAAATAAAAGTATTACAGGAGAAGAAGAAAGCGCTGATTATCCAGAATTTAAAGAAGGCGAAGGGTGAAAGCCTGGAAGCAATCAAGAAATCTTATGGGGCTTTGGCACAAGTAAGAACATTGAGTGCAGTGACCTATGATAATAGCTCGGTACAAGGTGCTGGTTTTAATCCAACGGCGGTAGGATATGCGTTTGGTACTAAAAAAGGCCAACGATCTAAGCCAATAGGAGACCAAACCGGCGTGTTTATGTTTGAAACGACCAAGATAACGCCAGCGGGTGAAATCAAGGATTACACTAAACAACAACAGGAATTGGTAAATCGTACTAAAAACATGTCTCGTTTCTTCATTGACCAGGCATTGCGAGAGTTAGCCGATATCACTGACAAAAGATACAAATTTTATTAATAGTGCATCACTATTGATTTAGAAACTGAATTATATCTTCCTATGAAAATGCCACTGAACTCATTGCTCAGTGGCATTTTTCTTTTATTGCTATTCACTTATTTCTTGTCATATAGGTTTAAGAGGAAGCTAAAAAATCAACTTTTTTCCAGAAGGTAGCTACTTATTTTGGACTTGTTGCTAAAGAAAGATGAGGTAATGCTAACAAGTATCATGAACAACTTATTAAATTTGAGTGTTTTTTGAAAAGATGCTCAACAAGTAACCTTTAAAAGAAATGTTATGAACACAAGCACTGAAACCAATACTATTTTTGATATAAATGAAATCAGGGCCGATTTTCCACTACTTACTCAAGAAGTAAACGGCAAGCCCCTGGTGTACTTTGATAATGCAGCTACTTCCCAAAAACCCAAGGTAGTACTGGATGCCTTGAATGGTTATTATACAACCACCAACGCCAACATTCATCGGGGTGCGCACTATTTGGCCTCCAAAGGCACCCAAGAGTATGAAGATACACGAGAAGCCATTCGTCAATTTTTGAATGCTTCTTCCACCGAAGAAATTATTTTTGTACGGGGAGTGACTGAGGGAATCAATTTGGTGGCGTCTACCTTTGGTCGCCAAAATTTAAAAGAAGGCGATGAGGTGATTATATCGACCATGGAGCACCACTCCAACATTGTGCCTTGGCAAATGCTATGTGAAGAAAAAGGGGCGGTCCTAAAGGTAATTCCAATTACCGATGAGGGGGAGTTGGTCTTAGAAGCATACGAAAAACTGCTTAGTGAGCGTACCAAAATAGTGTCTATTGTGCATGCCTCTAATTCATTGGGAACAGTGAACCCGGTAAAAGAAATGATTGCAATGGCGCATAAGGTAGGGGCCAAGGTGCTGGTAGATGGTGCCCAGGCTTCAGTTCACTTGAATATTGACGTACAAGACCTGGATGCGGACTTCTATGTTTTTTCGGGACATAAAGTGTATGCCCCTACTGGTATAGGAGCGCTATACGGTAAAAAGGATATCTTGAATGCCATGCCTCCCTATCATGGTGGGGGAGAGATGATCAAAGAGGTAACCTTTGAAAAAACCACCTACAATAGCCTACCCTACAAATACGAGGCGGGTACTCCTAACATTGCCGATGGTATTGCCTTTAAAAGTGCGCTGGATTATATAGCAGGCTTTGGAAAGGAAAGCATTGCCCAATATGAAGAAGAACTACTGCAGTATGCTACCGCACAGTTGCAAGAGGTGCAAGGCTTGCGAATTATTGGAACTGCCCCAAATAAAGTGAGTGTAATTTCTTTTGTAGTAGAAGGAGTACATCACGGCGATATTGGTATTTTGCTAGATACCCACGGTATCGCAGTTCGCACTGGGCATCATTGTACGCAGCCTCTAATGCAACGCTTTGGCATTGCGGGTACTTCTCGTGTATCATTTGCAATGTATAATACCAAAGAGGAGGTAGATGTTTTGATAGATAGTTTGAATAAAGTACTAAAAATGCTGCGATAATTGGGTAGGTCAAATAATTTGTTGAAGTTAATTATAAAATTTATGATGATTATTTGAACAATTTTCTCTAGTTTGATCTTTTAATGATATGTTAAAAACTGACGGTTTAAATAATTGTAACAACTAAAGTGACAGTTTTTTCGTTGAGTTAATATATGTAATAATTGTCATATAAAACACCCGATCTAAATTGAACTATTTGAATTCATTTTTTGTACTAAATAAGCAAAACGAATTCCATATTCAAAAGACATTTATTGCGATAATATAGAAAAACAATTTTCATTACTATAAAAATAATTTTTAGTCATGGCAAATACACTTGCAATTACCGACGCAAACTTCGAAGAAGTTGTAGCAAATTCTGATAAACCAGTATTGGTTGATTTCTGGGCTGAGTGGTGCGGTCCCTGTAAAATGTTGAGCCCAATTGTAGAAGAATTGGCTGGCGAATACGATGGTAAAGCTGTGATTGCTTCAGTAGATGTAGATAGCAATCCTCAAGTTTCTGCTAAATTTGGTATCCGAAGCATTCCTACTTTGTTGTTCTTCAAAAATGGAGAGATTGTAGACAAGCAAGTTGGGTATGTACCTAAAGCTGCATTGGCTCAAAAACTTGATGCCGCGCTTTAATCGCCAATACGATATAAATCATCGAAACCAACGAGTATCATCCAATGATGGTACTCGTTTTTTTATTTAGTAATGTGTTCGCAATACATATACTATTTTGTGAATGCCCTCTTAAAATAGATGTAAATAAGGGAATCCTTTTATGCCTTTGAACATATCCCACTTTTATTCTTAAATTTACATATACAAACAGATGAATTAAGAAATATGCGATTGACATTTTGGGGTGCAGCACGTCAGGTGACGGGAAGCATGCATTTGCTGGAACTGGAGAATGATTTTAAATTGTTGATAGATTGCGGGCAAGACCTGGAACGAGAGCGAAAGCTTGCTTCAGATGGTACTTACCAGCCTATTTTTCCCTTCGAACCTTCCCAAATCAACGCTGTGGTACTGACCCATGCCCATATCGATCATTCTGGATTTTTGCCCAATTTGGTGCGTGAAGGTTTTGAGGGTGAAATTTATTGCACGCATGCGACTTATGATTTGGCCAATCTGCTGTTGCATGATGCTGCTTCGTTGAATCAACGCAAGATTAAAAAAATAGACAAAAGTAAAAGATATAATCCTGCCCATAAAGAACAAAAATTGCTGAAACGAGAGTTGTATTTGGCGGCTCACGTTAACGAAACTTTAGGTCACTTTAAGTTGCTCAACTTCAAGCAACGTAAAAAAATTGGTGATGGACTCTA
This sequence comes from uncultured Cytophagaceae bacterium, assembly GCA_937899305.1. Classification (GTDB taxonomy): domain Bacteria; phylum Bacteroidota; class Bacteroidia; order Cytophagales; family Microscillaceae; genus Microscilla. Next base: position 22,624 of record CALDJV010000350.1, on the reverse strand, counting down.
CATCACACTGATACCCACTGGGCATTTACTGGGAGCCGCCAATGTAGTGGTAGAAGCCGAAGAAAATGGAAAAACGACTCGCATTGGTTTTTCAGGAGACCTCGGGCGTTTTGATTATCCCTTGTTGAGCGATCCTGAACCTACTCCTGAGGTGGATTACCTGGTGTGTGAATCTACCTATGGCAACCGCCACCATCGAGCCACTGGAAATCCAGAAGAAATCGTATTAGATGTAATTCAACGTGCTTGTGTAGACAAGCCAGGGCGTTTGTTAGTACCTGCTTTTAGTGTAGGACGTACCCAAGCGTTGTTGTTTATACTCAACAAATTGTGTGAAGAAGAACGTTTGCCAGCGATTAAGATTTATACCGATAGTCCACTAGCCAAGGCAAGTACTCAAGTATATCAAAAACACCTCAGTTTGTTGAATCAAGAAGCCAGAGATTTTTACAAAGAAAATGGGAACCTGTTTGATTTTGAGAACTTGATTTATTTGGATTCGACCAAAGCTAGTAAGGCCATTGCCAACTATACCCACCCTTACATGGTAGTATCTTCTTCGGGTATGATTCAAGGAGGGCGTATTGAGTACCATATCAAGCAAAATATTCAGAATGCAATGGCTACGGTGCTCTTGATTGGTTATTCAGCTGAAGGTACACTAGGCCATGATTTGTTAAATGGACGCAAGTATATTGTCGCTGATAAACATGAGTTGGCCGTAAATGCAACCATTGAAAACACGGATATTTTTAGTGGCCATGGTGACTTGGAAGACTTGGTGAAGTTTGTGAAATGGCAATCCCCCGAAAAAATCAAGAAGGTGTTTTTGGTGCATGGCGAGCACAGTTCTATGATAGACTTCAAAGAGACGTTGGGCAAAGAGGGATATGCTCAGGTAGAGATACCCGAGAAAGGGCAAGGTTTTGAACTCTAAAGACATAGCGAGTTTTTTGCAACTTTTACGCTCGCCAGAACGGGAGAATGTGGAATTGGCTTTACAGTTAGGCAAAGGGAATGCAAAGGGGCAACAGGAGCTTGATAAACTAGCAAATGTTTATCACGCTCTGTTTAGTCGCCCATTGGGTTATGCGTCAACGGAGTCGGCAGAGGAATTGATCACGCAGAGTTTATTTCTTGATCTTAACTCAGACTTTTGCTCCTATGTGGAAAACGGGATTACTTATTTACCCGCCGAAATCGATCAATTGATTCACCTGACCTCTTTACATATATCGAGTAACTACCTGACGGAGCTTCCCAAAGAGATTGGGAACTTAACAAAGCTGGAGGAGCTATGGATGGGGAGAAATAGCATTACTCATTTACCTCAAGAGATAGGGTTGTTGCAAAACTTAGTTTGGTGGGATTTGCCAGAAAACGACCTGGAATTTCTTCCATCCAGCATTGGGAATTTAAAAAGCCTGAAAGAACTGAATGTGAGCAATAATAAATTGCAAACTGTGCCCGAGGAAATTGCTGGCTTAAAACAACTCAGAAACTTGCAGTTATTGGACAACCCCATTTCTGAATCTGAACAAAAAAAGATTCAGGATTGGCTGCCCCATTGTGAAGTATGGTTTTAACGATTAAAGGGGGAGCTCGTTTTTACTATATTGAGTAAAACAAAAAGTCAATTGTAGACAAGGTTCGTTTTTAAAAATTAGAAAACAAATCTTTCATTTTTACTAAAAATTGATTGGATAATTGTGAAGTTTCAGAGGCCCTCAATTCTTTGGAAGCCTTCTCAAAAATGCTCGAGTTGCGTAGTTCCCTCTCGGCGATGATGAGACTAATGGTTTCTAACATTTCTACCCGTTCGTGCAAGATAGGCATCATGTCTTCCCGAGTAATTTTATACAAGATGGCATCAGTAGCAGCTTTGGCGGTAGCCGAACGGTTGACTCCAGTCAGGAGTGATTTTTCGCCTAGAAACTGACCAGGTTTGATTGAACCTACCCGAAGTTCATTGCCATCGCCAAATACATCTACAAATACCTCTAGCAGGCCCTCTACCACGATAAACATTGTACCTCCTTCTTCACCCGCTTTAATCACAGTATCCCCCATTTTATAGTGTTCTCGGCTAATGCTTTCCCCAAGCACCACCAGTTCTGATTCGTCCAGGGGTTTAAATAATTCAATTTTGCGTAATAATGGGATACAATCCTCACCAGTGGCTGAATCAAGGTGACGGCTAGGCATTTTTTCGTGGTAAATGTCTTGTTTGGGGTAAGCAATAGAGATACCCGCATGGCGCAGTTGTTCTAGCATGCTGGCCAGTACCCGATGGCGAGCTACTGGGGGCGAAATTCCTTTCCAGGCATTGATCCAATATTGTACTTCGTATTCTACGCCAATTGCATTGATGTTTTTGACAATTACTTTGGGTTCTGGATGTTCATAAAAACCGTATTGACTGGTGACTGATTTGGCTCCCGCCAGCAATACTCGAGTGGCACGCTCGGTTTCGATAGAAAAATCCAAACTGATGAGTACTTCAAAACGACTCTTATGATCAGGGTAAGTGTAGTTCTTAATCGGCTTGATGCCAATGTTACTATTGGGCACCCTTACAATGTTATTTTGGGGAGTACGAATACTCGTTGTTCGCCAGTTGATCTCCTCCACGCAGCCTTCCAACCCACTTTCAAGTTCGATCCATTCGCCAATTCGGTAAGTTTGTTCTATATTAATGGCCAACCCGGTAAAAACATCCGCGATCATAGAGCGTAATGCAAAACCCAACACAATACCGATTACTCCAGAAGTAGCCCAAATACCCGCCACCGAGCGATCAAACACAAACGAAATAATGCACATGGTGGTAATGGTGAGAATGATGACCGCGACCATGTTATGAATGAAAGTAGGAATGCGACCTTCAATACGTTTGGCTACCCACGTATCCAGTACCAATACACTCAAAAAGCGGGTAAATAAAAAAGCCGCCGAAAGCCATAGTCCAGTGAGTAAAAAATGATCTATCACTGAACGATAAAGTTTGTTTTCGATGTATTGGTGAATCACTTGGTTGTCGAGCAACCAACCTGCTACAAAAGCTACCGTAAGAAAAAAGGGCAACGCAAATTTTTGTAATTTGGTAGATTTCAAAGTATTGAGTTTTAGTTCGTTTACCAGTTAGTTTAATGACTGGAGAGCACAAGTTCAAAAATTGAGCAAGTTCCTGGATTACAAGTTATTATTTTGAAGAATTTAAAAAAAGCGATTCCCTAATCAAAGAGAAATTATTTGTAGTATTCAGATGTAAAATTAGCTATGAAAGGGTGAAATGTATCATCAATTAGGATTTATAAATATGATATGACAATGCCAGAACCGTTATATTTAAAAGAAATACCCGAGTACATTCCAAAAGTTGTTTTCAACACCGATGAAGGGATTTTTGAAATGCGTGGAGATGTGGTAGCAGCATCTCACCAATGCTACGATGCTACCCTCGGTTGGCTGAAAACATATGCTGAGGCTCCTAATAAGGCGACTACCTTTTGTTTTTATCTTGGCTATATGAGTGAAGAGGGAGAAAAGTTAATTAAAGACATGATCGGTATTTTAAGAACCCTGCCTGATATTATCATTGAATGGCAGTATCAGGAATATGATTTGGATTTAAAAGAGTATGGGGAAGATTTGGCCGAAGACCTGAACTTTCCATTTAAATATGTACGATTATAAGGCTTTGCTTGAGCGTAGCAAGTTTTTCTATTTAGATGGGTGATACAAACTCGGAGTTTGCCAAAAAAAATGATTGGTTATATTTGAATATCTATGGGAAATAGTTACGATAAGATATTCAAGGAAAACATTCAAGCCATCTTTCCAAGCTTAAGCAAAAGGTATTTGGGCATTGAAGTAGCCAAAAGTGAATCTCTCAAAGACAAACTACAAGTAACTGTGGAAAGGGAGGCAGATTTCCTGCAAAAAATCACGACTGCGCAAGGGGAGCAGCTCATCATACATTTGGAATTTCAAAGCAGTGATGATTCAAACATGCTGGAACGGATGCGACTATACCATGCCTTGATTAAGCAAAAATACACTTTGCCTATGAGGCAATTTGTGATTTACTTGGGGCCAAAAGCTTCTCACATGAAAACCAATTTAGCGCCTGCTGATGTATTCACTGGGTTTGAATTACTCGATTTGCGTACATTTGATTATCAAGGATTACTCAATGCCACGACTCCTGAAGAGGTTATCTTAGCAATATTGAGTAATTTTGATGTCAAGGAGGCGCCTAAAGTACTAGAACAAATAATTCAGCGTTTACAAAAACTAACTGACGCTCCTGCAACGTTAGAAAAGTACATCTATCATCTGGTAACTTTAGCCAGATTGAGAAATTTAACTCAAATTACTCAACAAACTTTACAAGCAATGGCTTTTACCTACGACATTCAAAACGATGCTTTTTATCAGCAAGGCATCGCACAAGGTATCGAGCAAAATACTCGTACTTTTGTATTGAACATGAAAAAATCAGGTTTCTCTACTGAGGATATCAGTAAGGCAACTGGTTTAATCAAGGATCAAATCGATCAAATTGTTGGAGAATAGTTGTGATGGGGTCAGATTGAGAAATGTGCTTCAAATTACCCTGAATAAGCACATGTACAGAAGCTCATTCAATAAAAAAAGCCCCTCAGTTACGAGAAGCTTTTTATATGTCTGGCTCAAAGAACCACACTATTTCTTTTTATTAATATTATCTACTTTGGTTTTGGCATCATCCAACACTTTTTGGCGTTGAGTTTCGGCCCCAGTAAGAATAGAGTTGGCTTGACTGAAACGTTGTTGGAATTGATGTTCTGCTTTAGAATAAGCTTTTTGTTTGAGCTTGGTGGCCGTTTTTTCGGCTATTTTTCTAGCCGCTGCTTTTAACAATGGATTTTTTACTTCCTTGAGTTTCTCCTCAATAAATTTATTGTATTCGGCGTCAGCTCGTTGTTTGGCTTCATCCATTTTTTTACGGGCTTCGGCTTTGGCTGCGTCCATTTTTTTGCGGGCGTCCGCCATAATCTGGTCGGCTCTTTTCTGAGCATCCGCCAGTATTTGTTTGGCCTTGTCCTTGCCCTCGTCTATTTTGTCATCTACCACCTTCTTTACCGCATTGGTTACACTACTCCCCAATACTTTTACTTTTGGATCATTGATTTCACCAGTAATGCCCAACTTTAAATTGATGCGATCGGAATTATCAAAATCGACTCCGGCCAGACGACCAATGGCACTGGCGGCATTTTGGCCAATTTTACCTTTGGGTGCATCAATATCTACTTTAAAATCAAGCAAACCATCTACACCATTGTAACCTCGCACATTTAGGTTGTAATTGCCCACCTTGATATCAAAAGGTTTGTAGGTCATTTTGCCGTCCTTGATCTCAGTCTGGATATTTACCCCAGCAATTTTTAGTTCTTTCAACTCCTGAATACCCGTTACCATACTCAAACTCCTCAACATCCCTGAGCCTTTTACCTCAGTATTGGTCAAGTTGAGCGAACCCGATCCATTCAAAGAATTATCCAGTAGGGGAGTCATGTATTGCGAGAGCCCCCCTTTGATCTTCAGGTTGGTAGATAGAAACCCAGTAATGTTTTTGGCCATTGGGATGAGTTTTTTCACCATAGAGAAACTCGAGTGGGCTTTGCCAATAGACAACCGTTTGATACCCATATTGAAATCATACTTAGGATGGGTAATGTCGTAAGTATCATAAGCCCCACTCATAGTAAAACCACCTTCCAACATATTAAACTTGAGTCCATTTAAGATGACTCGGCCATCTTTCACCACAATTTTTCCATTTACATTTTTAATCTGTAAATCCTCATAGTCTATTTCACCAATGGTAGAGTTGAGCACGAAATCAATGTTTTTGGGTACTTCTACCAAAGTTACTTCATCACTTACTAAAGTATCAGGAAGCGTTTTGGGGCTGCCTGAAGTTTGCGTAGCGGTACCCCCAGTGGTGCCACTGCCTGCTGCTCCTTCAGTACTGGTCATCCATTCGTCTACAATGAACTTATTAGATTTAAAAGTAACATCTCCTTTGATGGTGTGTTCCTTGAAGATATAAGGAATATAATTAGAAATGGTTCCTGTGGCGTGAATATCACTTTTACCCAAAAATCCATCAAATTTTTCAAGTGTAATCGTCTTAGGAGTAAACTTGGTAATGGCTTCGGTAATTTTGAATCCTTGCGGTAAGTCTTCTTTGCTTACAAAAGAAAAATTGTTGACATCAATTTCACCACTGGTAGGCAGTTTATCATACTCTTCTTTGTCGATGTACGACATCTTACCCGCAGTAGTCACGTCAGCGTCAATGATTCCAGCCAAAGTCATTCCCTCCAATGGATAAATATGGGTAATCTTAGTCAAATCTAATACCCCTTTCATCCGAGCATCATAAGTAATGTCAGCAAAGTTTTCTACTGTAGCGGTCACTTTAAATGGCTTGCCATCCAAATCCCAACTCAGGTCTTTCACCACTACCTTCGAGTCTTTATAGTCTCCAGTAGTATTGGTGATCGAGGCATCCAGAGTAAGTTTATCCATGGCATCCGGATATTCTTTGGTTTTTACGTAGCCATTACGCAAAGTCATATTTGCCGCCAAACTAGGCATACTAGAGGCATTGTAAACTCCTTTAGCAGTCGCATTCAAACCAAAAATACCTCTGACCGTAGCTGGCATAGGAAACATTTTACCCAAATCGCCCAAATTGAGCTGGGCTTTCACGTTGGCATCTATCTTAAAGTTAGACAAACCCTCTACGGTGGCCTTGGCATCTATAGGGTTGTTACCCAAATCCATATGGAATTTCTTCAGGTTGACCAGTGTTTTCTCCAAGTCACTGGTTTTGTTATCAATGGTTACATCCACATTGATATTATTTACCGGAGTGGGCAAATCAGGATATTGGAAAAGCGCATCAGTTACCTTGAAGTTGAAATTGAAGGCAGGATAAAGCGCTTGTTTTTCACTATAAGTTCCTTTTACAAATCCATCAAAAGCAAACTTACCCTGCGTTTTCATTTTTTTGAATTCCTCCATTTCAGTATACACTCCGGGAATCAGAGAAAGGATATTTTTAAATTCATTTTCTTTGGCAGCGTATTTTACATCCATCTTGATGTCTTCGCCCGCCATTTGCACAAAGCCATCAAATCCAAATATAAATTCATTGACCTTAATGGAGTTTTCTTTGAAAGTGAATTTATTTTTTTCTAAATCCATGTTGAGTATCAGGTCAATGTCTATGGATTTGTTTTCCACATAATTGGTATTCTGATAACCAAAATCAATTTGATCTACCGTAGTCTTGGTTTTCAAATCAAATATTGCTTGAGTAAAGTTTCCGCTTCCTTTGTGATTGAGATTCTTAATGCTGGCAAACATTGGGGTGGCTTCATCAGCATAAATGATTTGAGCATTTTTGATCTTCCACCGTTTGATACCAACATTAAAATTGGTAGTGGTGGTATCTTCCTTGGTTTCCTTAGGCTTAGGAGTATCTTGTTGAGTAGTATCCTCCTTGGCAATGTCCCAGTTGGGAGTACCATCTTTGAGCACTTTGGCGTAAATTTTAGGCGAATCCAAGTAAATACCTCTTACTTTGATTTGACTCCCTGTAATTACACTCCAAACATCCACCTCTACCTCAAACTCTTTGACCGATGCCAGGGTATCTCCTTTGAAACGATCTTTCCCTACAATACCAAATTCTTCTAGCGAAACAGTCACATTTGGGAAGTTACTGAACATGCTTACCCCAAACTTATCAATATCAAAATATACGTGGGCATTGACCGATTTGGCAATTTCTTCATCAATTTTGGCCTTGATATCTTTCTTAAAAATAATGGGTACCAAAATACCGATCAAAATCAATAGCAAAAAGAATCCACCAAAGATGAAAATCGATCGCTTGATCCATTTGCGTAAAGTACTTTTCTTTTTTTTAGGTTCTTGACTTTCGTTACTCATAACCTTTATTGATTTGGTTTTTTAGGTTGCTATGTTGGTAAATCAAATGAACGAATAAATATACACTAATTTCAAGTGGAATTTAAAAAGAGTGTGTGGGTAAAGTTAATTTTTTTTGCTGAGGAATCCCTGGTTTTTGTTTTATGTAGCAAAAATAGTAGTTGTTTGTCAATACGCACCAGAAAATGATTTTGTAGCTCATCAGGTTTGAGATAATGAAAAAGTAGGTTGATACCACATTTTTGGACATTATCACCCTATTTTTGGCTGATATGACCCACTTATTCTCTTGGGAGATGATTTAAATTTGTCCATTCAAAAAATATAAAATAAGTCATAAACTTTAAACAAATATTGAGATATGAAAACATCCACTAAAAGGATGAGCTACCTAGAGAATTTCTGGTTGGCCACCACTTACCAAAAAGCCATCCTCAGTACCCACCACCTGTTTTACAGTAAAAAATCAAATCCCTTTCACATTTTATACAGTGTTTAGCATTCAGGACTTCACTGAATAACCATTAAACAGGAATATCAAGGCAAATAGAGCCTGTAAAGAAACCTACAAATGATCAATAGAATTGCTTATCACTTTCGCCATGTGTCACATTATCCGATTACTGGAGGAGTGATCATGTTATTGTTCAACGACTGGCGAATATTTGGAATGTATGCCATTGCAGGAGGAGCAGTGTTTTACCTCTTTTTTCATTGGATTTATCAAAAAACCATCCCTAAACAAACCTATGAGGCAGACGAAAACGGTCACGCCAAACCAAATTACCGTTAATCATTCATTTTTAAATTTTATAAACAAATAAGTAATGGTCCCTTTCATTATTATAGGAATCGTATTGGTAGCCTGGTTGGGCTACATGAAGTTTTATTATCCAAAATTTAAACAAAAATATGAGCAAAACGAGCAGCAAGTAGCCGAAGAATGGCAACAACGCAAGGATGAGATCGTTGCAGAATATTTTTCTAACCCTGATAAGTTTGGCCTCATCGCGGAGGCTACGCAGGGGGAACAAATCATTGGCCTGATTTCAGGTAAAATCCCTAAAGACCTCAAATCAAAGTTATTGTCAAAATTTACCGATGCCATTACTTTCACTAGCAAAGTAGACCTGGCCCATTATTATCTGGTAGCCACCGACCAAGGTTTGCATTACATGGCTTTTGACGGAGAAAAGTGTTTTATCAACGAAGTGTTTGATTACAATGAGGTTACTGACCTCAGTGCTTCCCAAAAGGCATTGACCTTTGATTATAAAGATGAAAAGTTAAAGTTTATAATCGACAATGAGTCGCCCATTGCCATTGAGGGATATCCACGCTTTCGAGTACACGAACGTCATAGAACTCCAACCGCCAATGACCGAAGTGTCAACTATTTTGTAAGAGAATACTTCGCGTTTGAACCTACGCATAATATGGCGTTTGAGCAAGGTAGAAATGTGGCATCTATGTTTACTCCTAATACCGAAATGATGAAAGTTTCGCCTGAAAAAAGCCGAGATTTCAAAGTACGTGAATACCTGGTAGAACAGTTCAAACAAAAAATGCAAATCAGGTAATTGACAAAGCGGTGTATTTATAAAACCTGAATACATTCCTTGATTGCCCATGAGGCACTTTAAGTAGTGTAGCTGTAGCTTGCTGAATTACCGACCAAAGATAATCTCTGAATGACTACAGGTTTTGTGAGTCAACCGTTCAGTGTAATTATTGCTTTGAATAGTGATATTTTGAGTGAAAAAGTAGGATAAAGCCACGCTTTTGGCTGATATTACCATGTTTTTGGGCGATATGTCCGGCCTATTTTTTCATTTGTTGTGTTGATTTGTGCATCCAATTACCACAAAATAAAAACTAATGTGGTCAAATAAAAAGGTCATTAAATCTACACCTTTAAGATAGATTTAGATACATTCAACAATCACAAAATGAAAAATTTAAAGTTAAAATTTGCTGCTCAAAAATTATCTAAACAGGAAGCTCAAAGTGTTAAAGGAGGAAGATGCCGTCGCAAACCCCCTAGAAGATTTCGTGAGCTTTGTGACTCTATGGATACAGTCTATGACAGTAATGGATGTTGGGCAGGTTGCTTTTAGTAACTAACGATTCATTTACAGAAACGGCTTGGGATAACCAAACCCAAGTCGTTTCTATATAATATTTTAGTATCAATACTAATTTTCCCCAAACCGCATTTTCTGCACAAAAAAGACTTTACGTCGGCCTTTTTCTTTATTGCGAATGCGTTGATAGCCCCAAATAAGATAAGCATCGCCAAACCAACGACGGGCTTGCACTCGAATGTTTTCTCTTACGTCATCGTTTTCGTCATTGGTATTTAATTTTTTGGGCTTGACATCTCCTCCCTTTTTACTCCCCTTGAAATTTTTGGAAAATACCTCGTCCAAATAGTAATACACAAAACAAGAAGAATCCGACCTTGGTTTCACAATGGTCATGGGGTATAGCTTGGGTACTTTTACGCGCTTCAGTTTTATTACATTGTCCCATAGCATACGTCCGGTTTTGTTGAAACTTACCCCAATCGCCCGGCTATATTCCCATTCTCGGGGGATACGCTGTTGGGGGAAGTTTCGAGGAGAGAAAAAAGCACCGCCAACCACTCGAACCGTTTCGTAATACATTTCTCCTACGGCAAGGTACTGGTCATTTTCTTTGACAATTCTATGCAACAAAATCTTGGATTGCACCGGGTATTCCTTCCTGCCTCGTTTTTTACGTCGGAGTATTTTACGAGAAATGCGTTTTTGTTCTCGTTCGCTCAAATGGCCATAAAAATTTTTGAGGTCATTGAAACTATAGTAATGAGGCGACCTCAGTTTACTTTTGGCAGTGAGCCTCCCCACGAACAGCCCTTGATGGGCCCGACGTTCGGAATACTGAGAATAGGTACCCACTACTAGTTGTTCACCATTGCCAGTGGCGATGACTTGGGCATCCCGCAAATACTTATCATCTTCATTGGGTAGTTGAATACTTCTTACCTCTTTGCCTTTAACGTAAGACTTCAGCAACACTTTGGTTTCTCCACGATGCCGACTGACAATGGTCGCATTGACAAAATTATTGAGGGTATCAAGGTACAATGATTCTATGATGGCGCGCCCTTTGAAACTCAACGAAAGAATTTTGGTCTTTTTGAGAATCAAGTTGGTATGTAGTATGGCTGGTTCGCCTTGCAACATACCTGCAATGTATACATTGTTGTTCACGGCAGTGAAATGTTGGATATTGAGTTTATCCAGAAAGAAAAAGTCGAACTTCTCTGAAAACCCAGCCTGAACGTTTACCTTGATTATCTGATAATTTCGACTTTGGGCCTTGCCAAACAACAAATACAAGGTGCGAGCCGAATAGGTATAATCTATAAAAGGAAGATTTCGTTTTACTATTGATTTGATCGTCCACTCCTTGTTCAGGTCTTGGTCGTATTTGCGAAATACATACTCTACCAAGCCTTTGCCTACCCCTTTGCGGGATTTATTGAATACTACCAACCCATCTTTGCTAACGGGAGCCATATACATTTGATCAAAGCCCAGACGCACCGGGATTTCCAAGCGTTTGTCTTGGGCGGTTACTTTGTGGTTGGTTACAATGCTTAGTAAGCATAAACAATACAAATAGATTTTCATGATTATTTGGTAGTAATGTGATCAATACTGTTGATATCCCTTCTGGTACACTGTCAATTAAGTAACGCTTTCAAAATAAGTGTCCGATTTGGTCATATGCATGAGTTGTTGGGCCCGGTAGTTCCTTACAGGATAAATTTTGCGCCCATAGCAGCGCTACGGGTAATAAAACCGATGGCTACAGTTTTTGCTGTGCCGAGCTCTGCCAAAGGCTAAATAACGAAGCCAAGCAGCTCAGGCAGTAGAGAAAAACCGACAGTTATTGCGAACGCGTTACTAAAACACCTCTAAATTTGGTGAAACTCCTTTGGAAAGTGGTTTTTGAGGTATTTCAGCGCGACTACAAAAGCATTTGCCTACTTAATTGACAGTGTATTTAGGAATCACCTCATAAGCTTGCAATAAAAAAAGGTATCGAAACTTAAAGTTTCGATACCTAAAATAACAAACGATAGACCTTAGTAAAAAGACCTTTTTTATTTCTTTTCTTTTTTCTTTGCTCCTTCAACAAAATTCAAAGAAACTGAATTGATGCAATACCTCAAACGGGTAGGCTCTGGACCGTCAGGAAAAACGTGCCCCAAATGTCCACCACATTGATTACAGTGTACTTCTTCCCTCACCATGCCATAACTATAATCTTTGGTAATCCCCACTGCTTTTCTTGAGATGGGCTTCCAGTAACTAGGCCAACCAGTGCCTGATTCGAACTTGGTATCCGACGAAAATAGCGGAGTATCACAAGCGGCACAAGTGTAAATGCCTTTTTTTTTGTTGTTCCAGTGTTTTCCTGAAAAAGCACGTTCAGTACCTTGCTCACGGAGTACATGATAAGCAAGTGGGCTCAGGGTTTTTTTCCATTCTTGGGTGGTTTTGACAACCTGAAATTTTCCTTTGGCAGTACTATTGGTGGTCGAATACTTGGGCTTTTGCGCACAAGCAACCACAACCATCAAACTCACAGCATAAGTTAAAAATAACAATCTTTTCATTTACTTTTCTCTAATGGGTTCTAGGTAATTGATACAGGTGGATTCCTAAATGATTTATTAATTGATGTCACGCAGGAGTGAATATAGAATACGAAACGGGTAGCGAACAGCAGGTGAAAGTCAAAATCAGCGTGGTAAATGTTGAAATGGGACTAAACTGTATTATCAGCTAATGTTGTATAATAGTAAGCAATACCAATGATGATTTTGGACAAATAACTCAAAATGTATGATGGTCTTTAGCGAGCTTGCATTTCTTTCCTGATTCAGCGTTCGTTAATCGATATTCATTGTTCAAAACTTGCGTAATTCGAATTATCAATATGTTTTCCTTATTCAAAGAACGTATTTTATTCTCGAATTGATTGTTAAGTAGGTGTTAATCAAGGTTTAAGTAGATGTTAAAGCATATTTGCATAACAAAAATGGCAAGTATGCATGCATACTTGCCATTTTATATTTTTGGATTTAACTAAGAAATAGTTTGTTAAAGCTCGTTGTTTGAGATTTTTATTAAAAAAAGGAATGACGGGTCAAGCTATTTGTTTTTCTTGTTCAAGTTCGGCCCTCATTTGTTTGGTCGTTTTAGTCGATCCATCGGGGCTCCAGCCAGGAGGCGCAAACGTATACATTAATTTATCACGCCAGTTATCAGCTTGTTTTACGTCTTGCCAAATGTCCCGATATTCGTGAAAAGCAATCTTGGCTAAATTATTAGACTCAGGACCCTTGATAACCCCAAAGTCGGCAGGGACTTCGTCATCGTATTCTTTATAAGTACCAAAGAGATGGTCCCAAAACATAAACATAGCAGCGTGGTTTTTATCCAAGTACTCAATATTACGAGAATGATGTACAGCGTGGTTTTTGGGCGTATTCACTATCTTTTCCAAGAAGCCAAGGCGTGGAATTTTAGTACTATGTAACCAAAACTGATAAATGGTACTGATTCCAATAACGGTGACAATCATCACTGGATGGAACCCTAGAGCAGGGAGCCACATCCAAAACAAGGCCTTATAAAATAGAGTGAAAATACCATTGCGTATGGCGTTGCCAAAATTAAACCTTTCGGAAGAATGGTGTACTACATGGGCCGCCCAGAGAAAACGTACTGTATGACTGAGGCGATGGTACCAGTAAAAACTGAAATCGTCACCCAAAAATAGCAACACCCATACCCACCAGAATTGCCAATCTAGGTATTCATAACCAAAAACCTCCAGGCGCCAACTTGCTAATCCTTCGTATAGCGCAAAAAAAGCCAACAGTGAAAGGGCTTTTGTTCCCAAAGCTACAATCCCTGAGGTAAGGGCTACCTGAAAACTTGCCAGGAAATCTTTGGCATTGTAATATTCTTTGTCGTGTTTATATGTAAGCAGGTATTCAACTAAAATTAGTAGAAAAAAGGATGGTACCGCGAAGGCAAGTGGATTTGTGATATTTAATTCCATAATATCTTGTTAAAAATCAGCTAATGCGTAAGCGAAATTTATAACTCAGTAGTCAAATATGACTGATGATGACTCAATAAGATTCGTATTATTATTCATCGCTGTACTAAACTCCTGTGAAGAAGTTTTGTTCAGATAAAAATAAATGATCCCGCAAAGATATGAGTAGAAAATGGTTATGACCAATTATTCGAGTAAGTTTCTAAAGCTGAGCCAATGCTTCTTCCACAATTTTTACTCCTGACGAAGTGCCGATTCGTTCGGCCCCTGCCTCAATCATGGCCACGGCTTTTTCATAACTACGAATACCTCCTGAGGCTTTTACCCCTACTGTATCTGGAGTGATGCGGTTGAGTAATTGTACATGCGCTACTGTAGCCCCTTCGGGAGCAAACCCAGTAGAAGTTTTCATAAAGTCTACCCCAGCGTCTACACAAACCTTGGTAGCTTCAATAATTTCTTCTTCGCTTAAATAAGCCGTTTCCAAAATTACCTTCATCATAGCTTCCTGGGCGTGAATTGCTTTCGAAAACCAAGACATCTCTTGTTTGATCCAAGGATACGCCTTGGATTTAATGGCGGTAAGATTTACCACAATGTCCAATTCATTCGCACCTTCCTTCAGCGCACTCTCTATTTCCTGCATCTTTACTTCGGCCCGATTGTATCCCAACGGAAAGCCTATTACCGTTACGAGTTGTACAGGAGCCTGTCCCAAATCACGACGGACTTTTTTTACCCAGTAAGGAGGAACACAAATTCCGGCAAAGTTATATTGAAGTGTTTCGGCTACCAACTGATCTATATCATCATAATTGAGGGTAGGTTTTAAGTTGGTATGTTCTATATATTGATTGATGTTTTGCATGATGACTGTTTTTAAAACACATGGCCGAAATTAAAGTTTTCGAATCATAAACTGCTACACAATTTTTGATAATTTGCAATCAGGTGACAAAAAAAGTAAATCATTGTGATGAATACGGTTATTCTCGTCGAAATCTTACTCATACTACTGGCTATTGCTGGTTTTGTTTTGCGAATTGGTCTGAGTGTTTGGGGCATTCCGTTACTCATTCTTAGTTTAGTGGG
This sequence comes from uncultured Cytophagaceae bacterium, assembly GCA_937899305.1. Taxonomy (GTDB): domain Bacteria; phylum Bacteroidota; class Bacteroidia; order Cytophagales; family Microscillaceae; genus Microscilla. Next base: position 7,396 of record CALDJV010000350.1, on the reverse strand, counting down.
CTTGGCATTTATGTACTTTCAACGTGGACTGCGCCCAGTAAGACTAAACAACCAGCCCACGGCAGCTACCGATCGTTATTTTATGCCTGCTTATAAGTTGGGACATTTCTTCTTTGCGCTATGTATGTTGGGGGTGTTGTTCAAAGTTATGCTGTGGGATGCTAATTTTTTGGGTTTAGGGGTGACCCTTACACTCATTTTTGTATTGTTTGTAGCACTACAGGTTCTAAAAGAAAAAGTATTCTTTAAAAAACTCCTGGTCAAATCTATTTTGATAGGGACCACTGCATTGGTTTTTTATCAGGCGCCATTGGCTACCTTTATCAACATATACTACCGAGAGCACCCTCAGTTTGCTAAAGTTTTTATTGAATACCGCAAAGACCCTGGAAATGAAATGAAGAAAAAAAATTATCTTGAAGCACGTAAAAAGTTATTGAACAAAAATGCAAAACAGCCACCTCTTAACTAAAACTCAGGCATTTGAAGTCCCCAAGATGGTATTTGGGGTATTTGTTTTATTGTTTTTACTGACCAACTGTCAACAGAAAACCAACCAAGTTACTGACCAAAAAGATACAGTTCAAACTCGAAAGTCTGGTTCCTCCACTACTCCCCAGGTAAATGTGGAAATGACCAACAAGCTCAAATACGAGATCGTATATAAATATCAAAATGGATTTGCGAGGGTCATGCTCAATGGAAAATATGGGTTTATTGATCAAAACAAAAAAGAAATCATCTCTCCTCAATACGATTGGGCCAGTGATTTTGACGAAGGGCTCGCCATTGTAAACTTAAAAAATCAGGAGGGCTTGATTGACACCCAAGGCAATGTAGTAGTGCCTATACAATATCGAAGCGTAGAAAAACCTGTGGAGGGATTGATAAGGATAAGCAGCGAAACCACCCCCGAAAATGATTCGTTGGCGAGCCGCTACTTGTGGGGCTTTGTCAATACCCAAGGGCAAACCGTAGTTCCAGCCAAATATGATTATGCCGAGTCTTTTAGGCAGGGGCTAGCCAAAGTGGCCTATATCAAAACCAATCAGGCTGGTTTTAAACAAAAGTTTTATGGAATTATCAATCAAACCGGAGGAATAGTGGCCCCCTTAAAATATGGTTACATTGGAGATTTTAAAGAGGGGTATGCATCAGTAAGTTTAGATAGTGGGCGTTATTGGGGATACGTCAATCAAGAAGGACAAGAAATTACGCCATTGGTTTATGAAGAAGCTCGAGATTTCAAAAATAGTCGGGCAGTGGTCAAAAAGGGGGCGTATTGGGGGGCAATCAGTGGGACAGGCCAAGTAGTAGTACCATTCAAGTATCCTTATTTAGAAGACTTTGAAGGGCAATTTGCCCGCTTTTTTGAGTATAACCTTTATGGCTTTATTGATCAGAGGGGCAGGCAAATCGCCTCGGCCAAGTATGAGGCAGCCTCCTATTTCGAGCAGGGATTTGCGCAGGTAAAAAAGAATGGAAAATGGGGATTCATCAACAAAAATGGCCAAGAAATTACCCGTATTCAGTATGATACAGTATTTGCATTTAGAGAAAAGTATGCTGTAGTGCAACAAAATGGTTGGTATGGCTTTGTGAATGAAGATGGAAAAATGATTACGCAAATGAATTACTTGTCTGCCGAAAGTTTTAGCAAGGGCAGAGCGAAGGTGACCTACAGTAATGTGAACACCAAAGGGTTACAAACGGAGCAAAAAGGCTGGGTAGACACCCAAGGGAGATTATTGATCCCAGCAAGCAACGATGTTTTCATTGTAAAAAAAGCCGACAGGTATGCGATGATGTATAGAGATACCCTCCGTACCGATTTTGAGTATGTTTTTATTGAAGCCTTGGAAAATGGTGCTTTTGCGGCTCAAAAAATCATGACCAATGGGAACCGTAAAATAGGAATGCTCAATATTTTAGGAAAGCAGTTGTGTGCGTTTATATATGACGATTACAAAGCGATTGGGCTTGATTTGTTATTGGTAAAAAAAGCAAATAAATGGGCGTTGATGAATAACCAAGGGGTGGCTCTTACTGCGCTCAAGTACGACCAAATCATGGCTTTTGTTGAAAACAGGGCTAGGGTAAAAGTAGAGAAGCAATGGGGGTACATTAACGTCAAGGGTAAGGAAGTTACGCCAGTGCATTATGATTATGCCGAAGATTTTTTGGATGGGCAAGCAGCGGTAAGCCGTAATAAAAAAGCGGGCTGGGTAGATTTAAACGGCAAAGAGACCTGGCGCTAGCCAAACAATTTATTGGAGAATACGAGAAATAAACGCTATTTTGTACTATAAAGTCAACAGAAGATACAAAAAGCACATGATATCACATGAATACAATTAAAAACACACCCCGGAAGGTAAACCCCCTTACTTCCGAAACGCTCACCGGAATAATCGTAAAACCTCCCAAAAAAATGGCTGCAGGTATAGACGCGGTCAAATCTGCCTTACACCATATTGCCAAAGAATCGGGAATGTTACGTGGCAATCGTATTTTGTTAAAGGCCAATCAAAAGAAGGGGTTTGATTGCCCTGGTTGTGCTTGGCCCGATCCGCAAACGCGTTCAAAAATTGCTGAATATTGCGAAAATGGAGCCAAGGCCATTGCTGAAGAAACCACCCTACAACGAGTGGATCCAGCTTTTTTTGAAAAACACAGTGTGGAAGCACTTTCTCAATGGTCGGATTACCAATTGGGCAAAAGTGGAAGGCTGACCCACCCCATGTTGCTTAAGGCCAATAGCAGTCATTACGAACCGATTAGTTGGGACACTGCTTTTACGCTGATTGCTGAAGAACTGAATGCCTTGGGTTCGCCCGATGAGGCGATCTTTTATACATCGGGGCGTACCAGCAACGAAGCTGCTTTTATGTATCAGTTGTTTGTACGGCAATTTGGTACCAATAACCTACCCGACTGCTCGAACATGTGTCACGAATCGAGTGGAGCTGCTCTCAGCGCAACTGTAGGGGTAGGCAAGGGTTCAGTCACCCTAGAAGATTTTGACCAAGCAGAAGTGATTGTTGTCATGGGACAAAACCCTGGAACCAATCATCCTCGGATGCTTTCTGCGTTGCAAAGCGCCAAAAAACACGGAGCCAAAATTATACACATCAATCCATTGCCCGAAGCAGGGTTGGTGGCTTTCAAAAATCCTCAAAAACTCAATGGCTGGATTGGAGGCAGTAAAGACAATGCCCTGAGCGATTTGTTTTTGCAAGTAAAGATCAATGGTGACATGGCAGTACTCAAAGGCGTACTCAAGCTCATGGCTGAGCAAGATGCCCAAAGTGCCCAAAAAGTATTCGACCATGACTTTATCCAACAATATACGGTTGGATTTGAGGCTTTTTTGGAGGATATCAAACAAGTAGATTTAGAAGAGTGCATACGACAAAGTGGGATAGCACAAGCTTTGTTACAGCAGATGGCTGATTTATTGAGCAAGCATGACAAAATCATTGTATGCTGGGCGATGGGCCTTACACAACACGAAAATGGAGTAGGAGCGATTCAACAGGTAGTGAACTTGCTATTGGCCAAAGGAAGTATCGGCAAGCCAGGGGCAGGTACTTGCCCGGTAAGGGGGCACAGCAATGTACAAGGAGATCGCACCATGGGAATTTGGGAGAAACCACCTCAAAAATTCTTGGATAGTTTGGCAAAAAACTTTGACTTTAACCCTCCCCAACACAATGGGTATGATACAGTAGAAGCCATCAAGGCAATGTATGAGGGCAAAGCCAAGGTGTTTTTTGCTATGGGAGGCAACTTTTTGTCGGCTACCCCTGATACTGAATATACCGCAAAGGCATTGCAAAACTGTCAGTTGACGGTACAAGTTTCTACCAAACTGAACCGTTCACATCTGATTACCGGGCAAAAAGCCATCATCTTACCTTGCTTGGGGCGTACCGAATTGGACCAGCAATCTACTGGAAAACAGTTTGTATCGGTAGAAAACTCAATGGGAGTAGTACATCAGAGTAAGGGGCATTTGGAGCCGGCTTCGTCTCATTTGTTGAGCGAACCAATGATCATAGCCAAAGTAGCCCAAGCTACTTTGCTGCATTCATCAACCGATTGGGAAGGGATGGCCAGTAATTATGACCAAATAAGAGACCACATAGAAGCCAACATTCCTGGGTTTGACAATTACAACCAAAGAGTGCGGCAACCTGGTGGATTTCACTTACCCAATGTAGCTCGGGAACGAAAGTTTAAAAATGGGCAAGCGTTTTTTACCGTCAATCCTCTCCCTCAAAACAAGTTGGGGCCCGACGAGTTTGTCATGATGACTATCCGTAGTCACGATCAGTTCAATACTACTATTTATGGCTTAGATGACCGCTATCGGGGAATCTACAATGAGCGAAGGGTAGTATTGATGAATAAAGAAGATATGCAAGCATTGGGCTTTAAGAGTCAACAAAAGGTCGATTTGGTGAGTACCTATGAAGGGGTAACGCGTGAAGCACCTACCTTCTTGGTGGTGCCTTATGATATTCCTCGGCGATGTGTGGCGACTTATTTTCCTGAAGCCAATGTGTTGGTACCTATTGACAGGGTTGCTATAAAGAGTAATACTCCTGTTTCTAAATATGTAGTCATCACTATCAAAGCGTAACTTAGAAAAGTGATAAAAAAAACTCTGCTAATTTGGTATTTTTAGCAGAGTACATTAAATCGTGCTTAATCAGTGTTTTTCAGTAACCTTTAAAGGCAAAAATCTCTTAAAAAAGAACAGAGTGCATCAAGTCCAACAATGTTACTAATCCTCTTCTGAGGGGTCGTTTTTGTCAGAATCGTTGTTACCACCGTTGTTGGTATTAGGACAAGGGCAAACTTGGCCTCCGATAACACTTGCTAATTGAGGAGCTGCTAGCTCACTGTTTGTGAATGAGTTAAATGAATCGTTCATTTTTAAAAAAGATAAGAGTGTACAATATAAATGGTTTATTGGTTGTATTTGGGATTGTGAGTATCAGTTTTTCAGTTTTACCAGCACAAACCATCAATACCTCCGAAAATTACAAAAAAAATTATAAAAAAGCGCGTGAATGGCAGTATAAAAATGCCGATAGTACCCGGTTTTTTGCAAATAAAGCATTGCTTGCCGCGCAAAATGGGAATGAAAAGGCGGGTATATACTATTTTTTAGGAGAGATGGCTCAAAGTCAGGAGTGGTCCAACTCGGCAGTACACTATTATCAAAAGGCGCTTAAGTTGTATTCTACCGAAAAAGAGAAGCATAAAGTGCGCATTGCATTGATTACCCCTTATCGACGGCAAAAAAAGATGAATACTGCGTTGAATTTGGCGCGGTGGGTCAATCGGTATCTACTAGAGAAAAATGATACTGTCAACTTGGCGAGTAACTACTCTCAACTCGGCAACATATTTTTTAACCTGAGTCAAGCAGATACATTTTCGGTTAAATGGACCGATTCCTCGCTTTTTTATCATCGAAAATCGATTGCTTTGCGTAAGGACAAATCACCTGAAACGTTACCAAAAGCATATTACAATCAAAGCTTTGCTTACGAAGCCATTTCGCCAGATTCAGCTATTCACTATACCAAGCTGGCCTTGAACAGTGCAAAAATATCAGATTACGACAAGGCGCTTTACAATTTGAGGCTTGCTCAAATTAATTATAGAAAAAAAGATTTTGAGCAAGGGAGTTTGTATTTAGACGTAGCGCGTGATTGGTGTGCCAACGACCTGAATTTACAATTTATGCATACTTTTTATGAGGGATGTATTGCATTGAACTTAAGAAAAATTGGAAAGGCCGAGACATTGATTAGTCGGTGTGATGCTACCTTAAAGAAAATGGAGCAAAGTGTCACCAATATTGTAGATAAGAAAAGTATGAGTCAAAGCGCAGCAGAAGCATACGGTGAAATAGCTCGTAATGCATTTGCGGTATTCAAACAGACCAAAGACTCGACTTATCTTAAATTGGCCAACAAATACCAAAATAAAAAGCAACAGGCAAGCAAACAATACCGGCAATCTAATCAGCAAATTGTGGTAAAAGATAGTCTGGTACTCGCTAATACGGCCAATCAGGTGGGTGATTTGCCAATGACTGATACTTCTGAGAGCCTACAAACTGGGATCGTTGTATTGGTGCTGGCATTTTTACTATCGGGTTGGGGGGTATGGTGGTGGTTGCGGTATTCTCAACAGCAAGGAATGGAGGAAACACCCACTAAATCGGAGGTGTTGGTAGATGTACAAGGGCTCAACACCCAGGTTTTGAGTACTTTGGCAGGTCAGCAAGATTATGAACAAATTTTTAATTTGCTCGATAAGCATATTGGGGTGGAAGGGTTAACCGAAAAAGAAGGAGATTTATTACCAGGAGAAACATTTACTTTCCAAGAAAAAGTGTACCTGGTTTTGAAGATGGAAGGATTTTCTGATTGGGAGATTTGCCAAATGCTGGATCAAACCAAACGAACAATTGGTGAGTGGAATAAAAAAATTCAACAGAAAATTAAATTACCCGAAAAACCCGAATAAATTTTGCTTTGTGGAAAAAATCGGTAATTTTGGTCCCCACAATTATGTATCAGCTAGTTTTGGATAATTACACAGCATATAAACCAAAACTTTAGGAAAGAATATGTGATAGATCATCAACCAACATTACTATTCAACTCTAAGATTCATTTTCTTGACATATTTTAGTAGTATGTAAAAGTCGAATCTATTCTTTTCATTTTGAGCTTAAATCCCGAACGACGATAGTGAATAACTATTTGTCAGACATCCTGAACAATTTTTTGCTAGTCTTGCACCATTTTTCAATAATTTACCTCCATATCTCCATAGGTAAAGAAGGATTTTTGATCGCTCAAACTATAAAAAAGTGAAAAATGCTTGTAAGTATTTGATTTTGAAGTTATTATTTGATTTCTTTCGAAGAATATTTGCGATAAATTATTGTTAAATTAAAGGATGATTAAAAATGAAAAAGTTTGATACACTTGAGGATGCTTTTCAACATTTCTTAGATAATGTTTACCCAAAGCTTCCACCAGAAAGGAAAATTAAATATAAAGACGCTCGTTACGATTTTTTGAAAAGAAAGTCTATTTCCCACAACAAAATTGAGTCTATTTTGGCTGATTATGCGACTATAAAGATGGAAATTACTTTTGAGGATTAATGCCTCAATGATCTACAAATAATAGAATGTGTTGCTGTAAGAAACATCTTTTATCCAGGTAATTCAAAACAAATGAGTCTATGGTATGTGATAACGAGCGCTGATTCATCAGTTGTTTCATAGCCAAAATAATGAGACTATTTTTTGATAACATGTTCGCCAAATACTGTGAATTATTATTGGTAAAAAAAAGGGGAT
>CALDJV010000349.1 GCA_937899305.1 uncultured Cytophagaceae bacterium | reverse complement strand
ATAAAAAATACAAAAATAACATTTTTAAAGTTTTACCAAGTTTTCAATATATTTATAAAGAATTATGCTATACGATCAAGTTTGGCATAAATTACGCTCGAGATATGTGACTTAATTGTAATTAAAGGGTTGTTGTCAAACTTTCACTTTTCTACTCCTGAAGATTTATTATGAAGCGTCGTTTCAAATTCACCACAGCTCAATGGCTACTCATTCGCGCCTCCATTATAGGAGTGGTACTCCTTGTCAGTGTTACCATTGTCTTTATTTCCTACTTGGAGGCAAATCAGAAGCAAGCTAGTCTCGACGTACTCAAAACCATACGCACCGCTAAAAAACAACAGGTGGAATCTTTTTACGAACACCTTCGCAACGATGCCCGCGTGTATGCTACGTTGGATGTAGTCACCCATGGTTTCCACCGTTTCAGCCAAGCATTTTACCAAGGTGGAGTCAACACCAACAATTATCGCCAAGTCGACTCCTTGTACCGCCTGAAACTGGAGGCACTGTTAGGAGCCCAACACTACGAAGATTTGTATTTGGTAACCAACCGAGGAGATGTGGTTTTTTCGGCCCGACAACAAGAAGATTTTGGAACCAACATTGCCCGAGGGGCCTACCGTAACCAAATGATCCATCAGGCTTTCAATAATGGGAAAACCAGTCTTTTTCTAACCGACATAAGCAATTATAAACTCGTGGGCAGCAAGTTACCTATGGGATTTGCCGCTTCTCCAGTATTCAATGAACAAGGAACCCGTTTGGGGGTACTCATTCTTCGTTATTCGGTGGCGTCGGTCAATCAAATATTGGCCAGAAACATTTTACCCAGCCAAGAACTCAATCCACGTATATTCATCATCGGACAAGATTTTTTGCTCCGGGCTACTTCGCTCCCCGAAGACTACAGTCAGCTGTTGAAGAAAAAATTAGATGATCGAGCCGCCCGAGCTGCCTTGGATACCAAGGGGAGTGTAGAAGTAACAGGCGATGATTTTACAACTGCCGGCGATTACTTGTACATCAAAGAGTTGGATTGGCACTTGCTGGTAGCCCTCCCCAACGGCAGCGTACGTCAAGGACTTACCCTTATTGAGAGCGAAGTGCTCATCATTGTGTTACTTATTGTCTTGTTTTTTGTGGGCGTGCTTTACTTTTACAATCGTACCCTCAAAAAGCCCGTTATGGTAGTCAAAGAAGTCATCCGCGACTTATCGCAGGGTGTATTGCCTCAGGTACAATTAGAAAGCAAACACGATGACATTCAGATTCAGGGAACGATCAATGATTTGGTAGAGGGGCTCAAAAAAACTTCTCACTTTGCTTCTGAAATAGGCCAAGGAAACCTTGGGGTAGATTTTCATCCGCTGGGCGAAAACGATGAATTGGGCAATGCTTTGCTAGGCATGCGTAATAACCTGCGGCAGGTGGCAGTAGAAGATAAAAAACGAAATTGGACCACTGAAGGGCTTGCTAAATTTGGAGAGATATTACGATCTAACAACGACAATGTAGCTGAACTTTCTTACAGCATTATTTCCCATTTAGTAGATTACGTAGAAGCCAATCAAGGAGGCTTGTTCAGGCTCAACGACGAAGATAAGGACGATGTTCATTTGGAATTGATCGCCGCGTATGCTTTTCAAACCCAAAAGTTTCACCAAAAACGCATTGCAGTGGGGGAAGGCCTGGTGGGAGAAGCTGTCCGCGAAAAACGCACCATTTACCGCACCGACATTCCCAATGATTATGTCAAGATTACCTCTGGTTTGGGAGAAGCCAATCCTCGAAGCTTGTTGGTGGTACCAATGAAGGTAAACGACCAGATTCATGGGGTCATTGAGATTGCGTCTTTTATGACTTATGACACCTACCAAATAGAGTTTATCGAAAAACTGGCCGAAAGTATTGCCTCTACCATTGCCAGTGTAAAAGTAAACGAACATACCAAAAAACTGGTACAACAACTGCGTTCTTCGGAAGAAGAAATTCGGCAGAACATGGAGGAGCTCCACGCTACTCAGGAACAAATGGAAACCAAAGAAATAGAACTCACTGGGCAATTGGATGCCATCAACAGCACCTTGTGTACGGTAGAGTTTGACGCAGAGGGGGATGTCATTGCCGCCAATAATATATTTCTGGATGTAACCGAGTATACGCTGGATAGCATCGCAAGGCAACCTCATACGATGTTTATGGAAGAGGAATACGCCAACTCGGGCGAGTACAAGCAGTTTTGGTTTGATCTTAAAAAAGGGGTGAGCAAATCGGGAGAGTACCAATACCAGACCAGCCTTGGGAAGGAGGTTTGGTTCAACGCTACTTATACCCCGGTAAAAGACTCGATGGGTGCCATTTATAAAATCATTATGTTGGCCACCAATATTACCGAGCAAAAGAAAATGGCCTTGGATTTTGAGGGTCAGTTGGCGGCCATTTACAAATCGAATATGGTGGTAGAATACGACATGCAAGGTCGTATAGTACACGCCAACGAGGATTTCTTGAAACTGCTTGGCTATGATTTGGCCGAGGTACAAGATCAACCACATACAATTTTTATTCCCGAAGAAGACCACACAAGCAGCAAGCTACAGGAATTTTGGGCCGATTTGCGTCGAGGAAATTATCAGGCTGATGCGGTACGCAGAATCACCAAATCAGGGAAAATCATCTGGACTCGGGGTAGTTTCAACCCTATTTTAGACCTAAGCGGGCAACCCTACAAAATTGTAGAGTTTACTCAAGACATTACTTATCATCGAGAGCTACAAGCCAAAACTGCCGAACAACTTGAGGCCATTCAAGTTAAAGAAAAAGAATTGACCGAAAATGTAGAGAAGCTCAATACCATTCAAGAAGAAATGGTGGTGAAAGAAGCCGACATGGCTGCTCATCTAAACGCCATTGATAGAACATTGGCTACGGTAGAATATGATTTGAGGGGTTTTATCAAAAAAGCCAACCGCCAATACCTGCAGATTATGGGGTATACCATGGAAGAACTGGGGGAACAGCATGATAAAATTTTGGTAGACCCTACTGAAGCTGAAGGAGAAGAATATCAAAACTTTTGGAAAAGCCTCAAACGGGATGGAGAACGCTCGGGAGAGTTTAGACGTATCTCGAAATCGGGCAAAGAAATCTGGTGGCAAGCTACTTTCACGCTTGCGTTTACTTCTAAGCGCAAACCTTATAAGGTCATTATGTTGGCCCGCGACATCAGCGAACAAAAATTGGCCAGTCTGGATATAGAAGGACAACTCAAGGCGATTCATAAGTCGAATGGGGTGATGGAAATAGATACCGAAGGTCGCATTTTGAGCATGAACGAGACGTATCTGGAGGCTTTGGGCTATGCCCAAGACGAGGTACTGGGGCAATTGCACACCATTTTTATGAAGGAAAAAGAACGCCAGGCCACCGAATTTACTGCGTTTTGGATGGATTTGGTACACGGAAGGTTTAAAACCGGGGTGTTCGAAAAAATAACCAAAGATGGTACAATTCGCTGGTTTAGGGGCAGTTATAACCCTATTTTTGACCTCAAAGGCAAAGCCTATAAGATTGTGCATTTTGCTCAGGACATTACCCAAGCCAAACAACTCGAGATAGAAGCCCTACAACAGGCCGAAGAACTAAGAACCCAGGAAGAAGAAATTCGCCAAAACATGGAGGAGCTCACTGCGGTGCAAGAGGACATGAAACGCAACAGCATGGAAATGGAAGCCGCGTTGGCCGCGATTGATCATACTTTGGCCACGGCCGAACTGGATCTAGGAGGCGCTTTTTTGAAGGTAAATTCCATTTTTGCAGAATTGGTCGGCTTCAAAATAGACGAACTCATCGGGAAAAACTTTAGAATGCTGGTACCCCCTAAGTTTGCCAAGACTGAGGAGTATGAGATGTTGTGGGATAAGCTAAATAACGGATTGGCTCAGCAAGGTGAAATCAAGTTCATTACCAAAGATCATCGAGAAGTATGGGCCAGTGTGACGTATACCCCAGCTAAAAACTCTTATGGAACCATCCACAAAATTCTGATCTTAGTCAATGACATTAGCGAGCTAAAACACGTGACAATGGATTTTGAAGGCATTTTAGCGGCCTTCAACCGCTCTAACCTAATGGTAGAATACGACCTCAATGGAATGATTACCAATGTCAACGACCGTTTTCTGGAATTGATGCACTACGAACGAGGCGAGGTACTGGGAAAACATCATAAGGTTTTTGTAAAAGAGCAGGAAAAGAAGAGTAAAGGCTACAAAGACTTTTGGCAGCATATGCTACAAGGAAACCACCAGAATGGTGATTTTCTACGCCTTGATCATGACGGCAACGAAAAATGGCTACACGGAAGCTACCACCCCATTGTAGATGCCAACGGCAAACCTTACAAAATTGTAAACTACGCGGTAGATGTCACCGAATACAAAAAAACAATCTTGGATATGAAGGCCCACCTCAACAATAAACAAAAAAACGGGAAAGCATAAGCAGTCAATATATTTATAACTTCACCCCCCACAACAAAATATCGTCTCGCTGTTCCGTTTGTTGCATGTATGCATCCAATACTTGTTGTAATATTTGCTTTTGTTCGTTGAGGCGTTTCTCTCGGTTTTCATAAAGTATTTGTCGTAGTTTATGGGTACCAAACTTTTTTCTTTGAACATCATTTTGATCCGCAAAACCATCTGAACCTAAATAAAGGATCGTACCTGGCTCGAATAAAAATGTTTGATTGGTAATGATACGATCATCATTATAGACCATCCCAATAGAAACACTGCTCCCTTTTGCTACTTGCAACTCCTGACTGTCGGGCTCTATGTACCACAAAGGACGTTTTGCTCCAGCAAAAGTAACCTGGATATTTTCACTGTCGGTATCCTCAAGGGTCACAAAGACCGCATCCATGCCATTGGTCCTGCCAGTATAATTTTGTTTCAGAGCATGTTGGATCTCTTTTCTGAGCTTCTCTAAAATTTGAGCCGCATCGGTAATTCTTTGGGTATTGACCACTTCGTTGAGTAGTGTAAACCCAATCATACTCATAAATGCACCTGGAATACCGTGTCCGGTACAATCAATCACTCCTAAAATTCGTTTGCCATCAACATTACCCAGCCAATAAAAATCTCCTGAAACAATGTCTCGTGGCTTATAAATCATGAAATATTCTCTGATTTCTTTACTCATCCTTTGTTCAAAAGGTAAAATGGCCTCTTGAATCGTTTGAGCTGCTTTGATGCTTTGAGTTATCTTTTCGTTCTGCTCATTGAGCAAGTAATTCTTTTGTTCTATATCGTCCCTTTGAGTCGTTATTTCCTCCTGATTTTGCCTCAGTTCTTCATTCTTTTCAGTAAGTTCTGCACTTTGTTGCGAAAGTACTCCATTCAGCACTTTTTGCCTTTGCTTACTTCTGAATATAAAAACAGCCAAAATCACCACAACCAACAACACCATAGAAATGAGCAGATTGATGTTTCGTTGAAATTTACCCGAGAGTTTTTCTTTTTCAAGTTTTGCATTCAAAGAAACCCGTTCCTTTTCTTGATGGAACCTGATAGAATCTTTCTCTTTCTCGAATTTATAATCGGCTACTATCTGAGTGATTTGCTTCGTGTTTTCTGTGTTTTGCAGGCTATCTTTCATTTGGGTAAACAACACTTGGGCCCGGTAAGCTCCCTGATAATCTCCTACTAGTTCGTAGGTTTGGGCCAAAGTTTTTGCACCTTCTCTGATCACATGTATATTTCCTATTTTTTGGGCAATGTTTAACCCTCTGGTGAGTTGTTGTATGGCTTGAGCATATTTTTTTAGTCTTTGATTTGCCCTACCCAAAATGATCAAAGAAGTGGCCACGCGTACCTTTTCGCCTAGTTGTTGGCCCATTGTAACTGCTTTGAGCAGAAAAGTAGAGGCTTCATTGTATTGTTTGAGGTTCATATTCACCTCCCCCAACAATTGATAGGTTTGAGCCAAATAATGCTTGTTGCCTACTTGCCGCGCTATTTTTAACCCCTCCTGATAATGGGAGAGTGCTTTTGTGTACTGCTTTTGAAGTTGATATATCGTGCCAATCGCATTGTAACTCCCTATCATTTGAGCTTGCTTGTTTAACTGCTTTTTTAAGTCTAGTGACTTGAAATGGTATGGTAACGCCCGTTCATAATCTTCCTGTTCGGAATATACGTTTCCCATATTATGGTAGCTTTGGGCTATCAATGCTTTGTTTCCAATTTGTTCTCTGATCTTGAGTGCCTTTAGATAAGCATCGAGGGCCAACGGGTAGTTTCCTTGAATACTGTATATGGTCCCGATGTTATTGTAATTAAAGGAAGCTGCATTTTTATTACCAAGCTGTTGGGCAATTTCTAAAGCCTTCAAGTATATGTCTATTGCTTTTGGATAGTCAGATTGGCGCTGATAAATGTTTC
>CALDJV010000348.1 GCA_937899305.1 uncultured Cytophagaceae bacterium | reverse complement strand
ACTATCCATAATGTAAATTTATAAATTACCACCCAATTTGTCAGAGTACCAAAAACTATGGACCATCGACTATGGACTTTAAAACTAAAAAACTCCCAACGAAATAAAACGCTATTTTTATGAATACTACCAACGACTTGTACCTCAATTCTTTTGGTGCTGCGCTCAAGGTCAAAAATCAAATGTTTAGCATCAGTACCCTCAAAACTGAACGCACTAGCGAGGGTGTAATACGCCCCGTAAAACCCCAAAAATACGAGAGCCACGCCCCTATTGCCGCCCATACCGTACACCGCATTTTTTTGCACACAGGTACCATTGTCACCGTGGATGCCATGCAGTTGGCTCTAGTCAACAATATAGACATTGTACTGATAGACCAATACGATGAACCTCTGGGGCGGGTATGGCATACCAAGTTGGGAAGTACTACCAAAATCAGAAAAAAACAGCTCGAGGCCAGCCTCGACGAACAGAGTTTGCAGTGGGTAAAACAATGGCTCAGTCGCAAACTGGGTAATCAAATAAAAATGGTGGACTGGCTGAAAAAACACCGGGCCAACCACGCCGATTACCTCAACGAAAAAGTCAAGCAAATCAAGGCTTTGCAAACTTCATTAGGAGCTCTGGAAGGTGCGCATGCCCTGGCCATTGCCGATACTGCCCGAGAACTGACGGACACGGCTGGGCGGTTGTACTTTGAGGTACTCAGTCAGGTAATTCATCCAGATTACCAGTTCAAAGGGCGGAGCAAACGTCCCGCCCAAGATGCCTTCAATGCCTTTCTCAATTATGGGTATGGTATTTTATACAGTACCGTCGAGCGGGCCCTCACGGTGGCGGGAATTGATCCTTACGTGGGGTTTATGCACCGCGACGACTACAATCAACGTAGTATGGTGTACGATTTTATTGAGCCTTATCGAGGCTACATCGAGCAAGTAGTATTCAGGCTATTTTCGGCCAAAAAAGTCACCCAAGCGCATACCGACACCATTGCAGGCGGGGTAAAACTAAACGCGGAGGGCAAAAGCTTGCTTACTGACCCCTTGGGGATATACCTGCGGAGCGATCGTATCAAACACAAGGTGGGCCAGCAACCGGCCAAAAATCAAACCCGAGAAAATATCATCCAAAACGAAGCCATTGCTTTTGCTCAAAGCTTGCTTCATAGCAAGCATTCTACTCACTCTTAAACATTGACTACCATGATCCTCTGGATACTTTATGACATAGAAAACGACCGGGCCCGTACCAAGGTAAGCAAGTACTGCCAACAAGCTGGGCTAAGCCGGGTGCAATATTCGGTGTTTTTGGGCACCATAGACCACCAACGCAAAGATACTTTGGTATTGCAGATTGCCGAAGTAATAGATGACGCCAAAGACAAGGTGTATATGTTGCCCATGAGCCGCGACGAAATACGGGAAGCCACTTGCCTGGGGCAGGCCCTGGACCAAAACCTGGTGACCGATCAGGTACAAGCATTGTTTTTTTGACCTTTATCTTTGCTATCTTATGAACTTGACTCCATCAGATATCTTACAGCATCTTTATTGCCCCCGCTTTACTTACTTTATGCGGGTGCTTCAAATCGACCAACACGAAGAACGACTATTTAAAGTACAAAAGGGCCGGGCGATACACGAACAAAAAGGCCAGATAAACCAAGCCTATTTGCGGCGTCGCCTGGGGGTAACTCATCAGCAATTGAACCAGTACCTTACCAACCACACCTTACGAGGGGAAGTAGATGCAGTGCTTTGGTTGGGAGACCACCACGCAGCCCCACTTGATTATAAATTTGCGGTGTACAAAGACCAGATGTACGATACCTACAAACATCAGTTGTATTGTTACGCCTGGTTGATTGAGGATAATTTTGAGGTAGAGGTAAAACAAGGTTTTTTGGTGTATACCCGTTCGAGCAACCAGTTGGTTACGGTAGAAATAGATGATGAGGCCAAAGCCATGGTGCAGCAAACGGTGGCCGAAATAGCCGAAGTGGTGAACGAAAACATTTTTCCGAAAGCGACCAAATCCAAGAAAAGATGCGTAAATTGTACTTATCAAAACATTTGCCCACGGTGATCTAACCGGGTTCCAGGGGGCAATTTATGGAGAAGGTGCCAAAAACACCCTCTAAACACCTGATTACTAGACAATTAAGCATTCGGAAATTGCTTTAAAAAAGCAAAAAAATGCTCTTTGACTTGCTGTTTTTTTTAATTTGGACCTATAGCAAAAACGCTATAAATCACTGTATTACAACAAGTTAACCCAAATCACAACTTCGAGAGGGTCTGCCATCATAACAAGGATTGAAACAGGGATTGATGCTTCTTACTGCTTTCCAGGCCCCGGCTTCGAGAGGGTTTGCCATCATAACAAGGATTGAAACTCTACCTGCAATACATCATGAGCGAAATCCGGCTCAACTTCGAGAGGGTTTGCCATCATAACAAGGATTGAAACAACATATACAAAGGATTGTTGATCCTAATGACGCTCGCTTCGAGAGGGTCTGCCATCATAACAAGGATTGAAACTTCATTCAGAGTCAGATTTTGATTGATTTGTACAAAACTTCGAGAGGGTCTGCCATCATAACAAGGATTGAAACCGAAATACTAATTATTATCATCATCATCAACATAAACTTCGAGAGGGTTTGCCATCATAACAAGGATTGAAACTAAATAGGAAGAAATCCGACATTTCTTGAATCTTGACTTCGAGAGCGTCCGCCATCATAACAAGGATTGAAGCCTCATCTCGTCATTACTGAGTTTTACCTGTTCCTGACTTCGAGAAGATCTGCCATCATAACAAGGATTGAAACATTTCTCTTCTTGTTTTTCTGGAGCTTCGCAAAATCACTTCGAGAGGGTCTGCCATCATAACAAAGATTGAAACTACTTATTTCCTCAAAGAAAACGCTCAAAAGAAACACCTTCGAGAGGATCTGCCACCATAACAAGGATTGAAATGTTTTGAAATAATCCGTGTTCGTTTTTTAACTCCCAGCTTCGAGAGGGTCTGCCATCATAACAAGGATTGAAACATTGACCAACAAACACAAACGAAACTAGAACATGAGTCTTCGAGAGGGTCTGCCATCATAACAAGGATTGAAACAGGATCAGTGATATTCTACCACATGGTTCTCGCGCCTTCGAGAGGGTCTGCCATCATAACAAGGATTGAAACGACAAAATGGTCCGGTTCAAAAAATTGCTCCCAGGTCCTTCGAGAGGGTCTGCCATCATAACAAGGATTGAAACTCAAGACTGCTTTTTCGGTACTTGTGCAGTGGGCACTTCGAGAGGGTCTGCCATCATAACAAGGATTGAAACGCAATTAATCAGAAAAGTATTCGGGGTGTTTTTGATCTTCGAGAGGGTCTGCCATCATAACAAGGATTGAAACCCCTCACCTTCTTACTCTTCGTCGCCAATTATACCTTCTTCAAAAGGATTTGCCATCATAACAAGGATTGAAACGAGGCTCGAGGAGAGGTGAAAATAGGCTTACTTGACCTTCGAGAGGATTTGCCATCATAACAAGGATTGAAAATCCAGCTAAGTCTAATTAAAGATTCTTTCCCTTGCGACTTCGAGAGAGTCTGCCATCATAACAAGGATTGAAACAGGCTTTGCTAAAAACTGACAAGAAATCAAGGCTGGCTTCAAGAGGATCTACCATTATAACAAGGATTGAAACTATTTGTCGAAATTCCATTTTTGAAATGGGCAAAAAACTTCGAGGGATCTGCCATCATAACAAGGATTGAAACTCGTAAGCCCCAATCAGCTGGTCCATTTTTTCGTCAACTTCAAGAGGGTCTGCCATCATAACAAGGATTGAAACAGTTGTTAGACATTATTGGCTCGTTACACCGAGTAATTCCTCGAGAGGATCTGCCATCATAACAAGGATTGAAACAGGATGCTCAGAAACGAGCAAACGAAAATTGGCAAAAACTTCGAGAGGGTCTGCCATCATAACAAGGATTGAAACAATATCTTACTTCGAAAAGAGTTCCAGGTTATCATATCTTCGAGAGGATCTGCCATCATAACAAGGATTGAAACGTTATTCGCTTACTGCTATTGCGGACGAACCAATAGCTTCGAGAGGATCTGCCATCATAACAAGGATTGAAACGTTATTCGCTTACTGCTATTGCGGACGAACCAATAGCTTCGAGAGGATCTGCCATCATAACAAGGATTGAAACTGGTTCATCTGGATGGAGCTTGCCATTACAGCCCGTTCTTCGAGAGGATCTGCCATCATAACAAGGATTGAAACTGTTGATGTTCAAAAGCAAATACAAAACAAGTTTACGCTTCGAGAGTGTCTGCCATCATAACAAGGATTGAAACCCTATACCTGGAATATGGTTATGGCTTTGTCTGGTCGTCTTCGAGAGTGTCTGCCATCATAATAAGGATTGAAACGCTCTGGCTTCTTTCGACAGCGATTCGTCTTTTGCTACTTCGAGAGGATCTGCCATCATAACAAAGATTGAAACTAAATATGCCCGAAGTTTACGACCAATTGGTTGAACGCCTTCAAGAGGATCTGCCATCATAACAAGGGTTGAAACATTTTTGCAATATCGGTAGTATGCTGATCTACAACCACTTCGAGAGGATCTGCCATCATAACAAGGATTGAAACAAATACCTGTAATATTACCTGGAGATACTTTATCTGCTTCGAGAGGATTTGCCATCATAATGAGGATTGAAACGACAGGTGGTCAAAACAAACGATTGTTGATGACTACCTTCGAGAGAGTCTGCCATCATAACAAGGATTGAAACTTTCCAACTACAATCCATTAAGATTTGTAGAAAGCTCTTCGAGAGGGTCTGCCATCATAACAAGGATTGAAACAGCCACCTGCAGAATATTCTTACCTGACTTCGGTAACTTCAAGAGGGTCTGCCATCATAACAAGGATTGAAACATGTCATTGATTTCTGGATACTATTTTACAAAGGTCTTCAAGAGAGCCTGCCATCATAACAAGGATTGAAACAGGATAAATGCTTTGGCATTGAACTTTGTTGTAACAACCTCCACCTTAAGTCACAAAAAAAGGGGCTTTCGCCCCCAAACAACAAGCCACTATTTAAGTGAGCTATGCGACCAATTTTGATGTAACTAGTTCGAACGGTAAAGTAGGAAAATCCTCTTTAAACAGCCTTCCTTCTTCGAGCAACTCTTCGTTGCTGGGTGGTACCAACCAAGTCACTTTGATGGGCACCTTTTGCTCCAGATAAGATTGCTCTAACAGCTTCAGCATTTCATAAATGATGGCAGATGAAGGCGTATTGAAGTAAGTAAACTTGAACTGAAAAGTAAGTGGAATTTGATTCGTATTCAGGTAATTTTTCAACCAGTTCATTACTGGCTTATAAAATTCGTACGCATATTCTACATAAGATTCACCCGATATGGTAAATTCGTTTTGTTGGATATTAAAGGATATTTGAGGGGTGCAATAATCCGCTTGTATTTCAAAGTTTTTCATAAATCATTCAATATTTAGGGTAAGCTGGTTTAACTTTTAGTTGATAATAGGCGCTTTTTGAGGTTTACGAAGCCAAGTTTCTTGATAAGTAGTCGGATAGGTAATGGCATTGATTCTAAACTGGTAGTATTCTATCAAGTCTTCAATGTCTTCCAACACATCCAAGTCGTCTTGATGATAATACCAATTGATGATGACCCGACCTCCCTCCGAATGGTAATCGCTCAACTGACGAATGATACTGGTCAAGCCTTTTTTTGAACTGGAATTGTAGTAGCCCAGGCGAATGTCCCAGCTCAGGGCTCCTTGGCGTTGTTGGATGTAAGTCGCTAACCAATCCAAAATCTGATGATAAAAATTACAGGCATTTTCCATATAAGAATTTCCCGAGATCTCACACTTGCCCGAGGCCACATCGAGCATTACATTAGGCATAGACAGGTTATCCTGGTTTTGAATATATAAAGTCTTCATTTTGTTGCTTGTTTGGGTAAATCATTGTGTTATATTTATTGGTAGATTCCATATTGTTTTTTACAAAACAAGGTGTTGACTTGAAACCATCCAGGAATTTATTCCCCCAAATTCCAAGTCACTCGGTCAGTTGAGAATTTCGCTGC
The DNA here is from genome assembly GCA_937899305.1 of uncultured Cytophagaceae bacterium. GTDB lineage: Bacteria > Bacteroidota > Bacteroidia > Cytophagales > Microscillaceae > Microscilla. Next base: position 300 of record CALDJV010000348.1, on the reverse strand, counting down.
TATGATGATGCATTACCGAAGCTAAAATTACTGACCAAAAAAGCATGCTTACCCTTATATGTCTCGGCCCCCTGAATATCACCCTCGTTTCCAAAAAAAAATCAAAAAATGAAAAAAAACGCATCAAGCCCTCCTTTTAGCGCCCCCCAACAGCGGTTTCAAAAAAACTCAACCCTCGATAAGGTTTACATAAGGTCACTTTTTTTGACTTGCCCCACCTACCCCCTAGTTTTGTTTCCATCATTTACCTAGTGCTCTGGGGCTTAAATAAATTATGAATTAAAATGTTATATTTGTAGC
>CALDJV010000347.1 GCA_937899305.1 uncultured Cytophagaceae bacterium | reverse complement strand
CTACGCTCATTGTTAAATGGTTGCGCAAAGCGATAATTATATTCTTAATTTCGCAAATATGAGAACAGTTGTATTGCTTTGCGCTACTATGGACTATGGACCATCGACTATGGACTTTAGAACAAAAAACTACACCTTCTTTATAAAGCGAATAATCTCCACAATGTTGTTGATAAACTTACCATCTTCAGTCAATTGAGCCACCGCATGGCGGGTTTCTTCGGCTAGTTTGAGATGGGCGGCATCGTTGGCCGTAGTCAAATTGGTCAGGCCATCTTTTAAATGCTGTAGTTGTTGAGCGTGGGTTTGTAAATCTTGTTCATGAGTATCCGAGCGAGTGGTTTGGGTTTCTTGAAAGTATTGCAACAAGCCTTCAATTTCGGTTACTTTATTTTGCAAACTGATGACATCCTCTCGCGGAAACGAAACCTCTTGTCGTAGCGTGGCCAGACGGTCTGAAATGAATTCATAAGCCCGAATAGCAGGACGCAGCAAGGTGAGTAACAGGGTGGCGCCCGCTCCAAAATAACCCACTACACTGATTTCAAAATGGGCAAGGCTATACAGGGCTATAGCCGAAATCAAATGTAAACCCAATGCAATCCAAAGAGCGCTTTTGGCCACTTTTTTGGCGTAAGCCAGTTCTTGTTGATCTACCTGAATATCACGTTCTTTGGAGCGTCGGGCATCTCGTACTACTGCCTTGGCCTCGAAATGCAAGTTCCAGGGTACAGTTACAATAACTACCAGCCAAATGGTGGCACCCAGCCCTACCATCCAGTCAGCAAAAGTGCCTGGTGGGGTAGATATCCAATGTGAGACCGCATATACCACCAAAGTAATCAATCCCAGTACGATGGCAATGCCCAAAACTTTACCTACTTGTTTCATAGTGTTGTTCGTATTGTTTATTTCTAAATCAATATACTGAAATCCCCTCAAATAGATGAATAATTATTGCCAAGGGTTTTTGGATTTTAGTATTTTTTGCAAATCAACCAAGAAAGATAGGAGTAACAGTGACTGGTTTTGATGACATATGCCAATAGCATCAGCAGATTGACAGATATTGAGCAAATAAATTTGGGAAGCACGATATTAGTCAAAAAAAAACACCCGCTATGAGCGAGTGTTTTTAAGTTAGGTTTTTCAGGTTTATACAGAATTATCTATAAAAATGGTTATATGGTTGTGTATTGGTTGGTTAAAAAAGTATCAATGTATTTTGTTAGTAAAGTTTACTTCGATTTTCTTACCGAACTTACCCCCGAATGATCAGAAGTAACTTTGATGACCTCAGGTTTGCCTTTATAGCGTACTTGGCTGGCATCACTCGCTCTTACGGTGAGTTTGTCTTCTACCGTGGTTTCTACTTTACTGGCATCCGATAGGGTCATTTTCGCTTCTCTTACCTTAAAATCATAAGCGAATATCTTAGAAGCATCCCCTATTTTGACAATGAGTTTATCTGCATTACCATCCTTCAGCACTACCTCCGATGCATCGGAAGCTTGCAAAGTAACTCGATCTTCATAGAAGCCACGCGCTTCCAGTTTACAGGCCTCCCTTACTTGTATTTGAGTGAGGTTTGGAGTGTACAATTTCAAAACAATTTTCTCTGAGCCAGACTTGAAACGTGGTTGGTGTTCAAAGTCAATTTTGAGGCGGCCACCAGACTGATCAATGTGAATGTGTTCCAAATCGACCTCACGTCCATAGCCCACCAAAGAAGCCTTATCACCTTTTACGACCTCTACTTGAAAGAAATCGCCTACTTCCAATGAATTGAACTCATTGATGTTGAAAACCCGTTTTCCTTCATTGATGACCTCAGTGTCTGTTTCTTCTTCTGTCGTAGCTGCTTTATTTTCGGGATTACAAGTAACGCAAACGAGCTTTCCATCTACAGTGAATTTCCAAATGTTTTCGCCGTTCATATCCTTATATCTCCCTCGAGTGTGGATAATTCGCTGGATGTTTTGGCCCAAAATAAATGGTTTTTCATAAGGTACAAAAAGCTTCATGCGTACCCGTTGGCGTCGATACTTGGCATTAGGTCCCAAGGTAACTTCGCGATCAAATGACAGCATATTACCGCTTTGAACCACATTGTAACGAATGATTTGGGTATTTTTAGCTGCATCTTTGTAACCATTTCCTAGAGCCACATAATCAGTCTCTAGTTTATAGCCCGATTCGGCATGACTCGCCAAAGTGAGGACTGTACCAACCAAATCTTCTTCCCCATTTTCCCAGCTTAGATCCAACAATACTGGTTCGTTATCTTGAAATTGATAGGTACTGACTTTGCTAATTGAATTGGCATACTGGAAATTGTTGATGTTACGAGGTAGTGTAAATGCTACCCCAATGAGGCTGATCAACCACAAGCCTAGCATAGTCCAGCTAAACCGGGCACGCATCACCCAACGACGCAATAATAAAGAGATGCCGATACCGATGGCAAATATGCTTGGAATCAGGATTGCAAAATACAAGCTAAGGGCCAGTAATTCGGGCATTTCTATACTACTGTAGTAATACCTCAATGGAATAGGACCAAAGTAGGCTTTGCCAACCGGAATGTTACCCAAAGTAACGACGACTGCTGCGGTAAAACCAAGCGTAAGGGCCAAGCCAGTAATAAAAGTGATAAACCCAGCCCCAATGCGAATGCTTTCGGATGCCAATACAAAGAATGGACGCATCAATGGACTCAAACTATTGATGAGTGCCCCTGCCATTTTGAAGGGAAACATGGCAACTTGGCCTGCTTTGGTGGTAGAATAAGTCCCTTTGGGTTTGGGAATATTTTTGATGGTCTTGCGAACGGTAGAGTCAATGTTTTGGAGGGTAATGGGTTCTCCCTCCATACGCATACGATCGGTAATGGTTTTGGCTTCTGGTGAGATCACCCAGAGCACTACATACAATAACAGACTAAATCCACCTAAGAGTAGACCAATTACGAACAAAATGCGAAGCAAAGAAAGCTCAATACCCAAATAATGGGATAAACCAGAAACAACCCCACCAATGGTGGCTTGTTTGCTGTCTCGATAAAACCGCTTGATGCGAGGATTTTCTTCTAGTTTATTGTTGTAGGGTACCACTGACCATAATACAATATAACTGATAATGGTCGCGATAGGAATGGCAGGTACCATAAACAGCCCAAAGGTGAGCGCAATAAAAATTAACCGTACCCACATCGCATCCAGACTAAAATAGTGGGCCAGCCCTGAAGCTACTCCACCCAATACTCGATGTTTACCGTCGCGATATAACCTACGAGCGCGCGTGGTTTTGAGTGGGTTCTTTCCAGTATATTGAGGAGCATAGTCAATGGTTTCACGGTGTTGAGCGGTCATTGCAAATGCTTCTTTTTCCACAATACCCGTGTTTTGTAGTGGCGCGGGAGTTTGTTGGGCTTTCAACGATTCGTGGTATTCGGCCTCCGTTTGCAGCTCTAAAGTACTCCCCGTAAACATGGGATTTGAGGTAACTGGCTGGTAAGCGGGGTCATCCTCCATTGCCTGAAAATCGGCCACACTACCCATGGTCGTAATCAGGTTTTGTACATCTTCAGGAGTAATTACTTCCTTACTGTTTTTGAGGGTAGACATAAAGATTTCTGCCATTCTATTTTCTATATCAGCAATAATCTCTTTGCTATCCTCATAAGAAGAAAAGTATTCTTCTACCGAGTTCAGGTAGTTTTTGAGGTCTTCGTAGGTATCTTCTTCTATGTAGAAGATGATCCCACTGATGTTGATACTAATGTTTTTTTTCATGGCGATATGGTTTTGGGCTACATCTAAGTAGTTATAGAGTGATGGTGAGTATTCCTACTTTTTCTTGAGCTTTATCTCCTGAAGGGTAGGTATCTCGATGGTTTCTCTTTTGTTCTGGATAATTTTGTTAGTAGAGGCTACCAATTCATTCCAGGTAATATTCAGTTTTTGTAAAAACTCTTTTCCAGTTTCGGTCAGGGTGTAATGTTTCTGAGGAGGGCCAAGCTTTGATTCTTTCCAGTTATAAGCCAGCAAATCTGCTTTGCGAAGGCGAGTAAGCAAGGGGTAGAGGGTGCCTTCTACTACAATGATTTTGGCATCTTTGAGTTCTTTCAATATGTCGGAGGCATAGATTTCTCCTCGGGAAATAATGTGTAAAATGCAAAATTCTAAGATGCCTTTACGCATTTGTACTTGAGTATTCTCTATATTCATAACGTTACGATGCGTTTAAAAAAATTAAAAATTAAATTACTTTAATAAATGGGATATGAGTTCATCAAAGGTTCTATGTATTACCAAGTATTGGTTCAAAAAAAATGTTTTCTTATTTGATTACGACAAAAATAACATAAAGTTCTATGCAATGCAAGGTATCTTAGACTAATTTTAACCTTTGGAAGAAAATTGGTAATTGATTTGATGACTAACTATTTGTTATTGAGCAATTTAACTGTCTTTGAATCCTTCGTTGTTCATTTAGGGGAGATTTTTAGTCAAAAAAAATAAACGACTCATTGCCAAATCCTTAGCATTTATGGAGGAATATTTTTGTTTTTGGGGCTCACCTTTTACCAAATAAATATGTATTTTTGTTTAAACTATGAAGAGAAAATGACTCCGATGTATGCCTGATATAAACATACATCTATCCATATTATTGATGAAAATTTATACTATCACCATTATACAGATCATATTCGAGACAAGGGTATACAAGTTGAGATGAAGGAGCGGTAATATTTACCAACATACGTGTTTTTTGAAACCCTAAAAATTTTACAAAATTGGCCGACAATAGCAAGAGCAATAATAAACCCATTAAGAAAAATCCCCCTAGTTTACATATTGCCAATCAATTGGGAAAAGTACCCCCCCAGGTAATAGAATTAGAAGAAGCGGTACTGGGTGCATTGATGATAGAAAAAGACGCACTCAATGATGTAATTGATGTTCTTAAGCCCAAAAGTTTTTATAAACCCGCCCACCAAGAGATTTACCAAGCTATTTTTGAGCTTTTCTCGGAGTCGCAGCCAGTAGACATGCTTACTGTCACCCAGCAACTCCGTAAAATGGCCAAGCTAGAGATGGTAGGAGGCCCCTCTTACATCATGAAGCTGACTTCGTTGGTAAACTCAGCAGCCAATATTGAGTACCATGCCCGTATCATTACCGAGCAGGCCATCAAACGGGATTTGATTGCCATTGCTTCCGAAATTCAAAAAGACGCTTTTGAAGACAGTGCCGATGTGTTTACCTTATTGGACAAAGCCGAGCAGGCCTTGTTTGATATTTCGGAAAGTAATATTCGTAAAAATTACGCCGATATGCGCTCCATCATGCAAGAGGCCATCCGAGAGTTGGAGGCGCGTCGTGACCAACAAGATGGCTTGACCGGGGTTCCTACTGGCTTGACAGCATTGGATCGGGTAACCGCGGGTTGGCAACCTTCCGATTTGATTATTCTGGCAGCACGGCCCGCGATGGGAAAAACTGCCTTCAGTTTATCGGTGTTGCGAAATGCTGCAATTGATTTTGGTAAGGGAGTGGCGTTCTTTTCTTTGGAGATGTCGGCAGTACAATTGACCAATCGTCTTATTTCGGCAGAAGCCGAATTAGAGAGTGAGAAAATTAAAAAAGGACAGTTGGCCGACTGGGAATGGGAAAAACTCTATGCCAAGATCGGAGCCATTGCCGAGGCGCCTATATTTATTGACGATACTCCAGCCATTTCCATTTTGGAGCTACGAGCCAAATGTCGACGTCTGAAAGCCCAACACGATATTCAGATGGTGGTGATTGACTACTTACAGTTGATGACTGGAAACACCGGAAAAGGAGGAGCTGGTAACCGTGAACAAGAGATCGCGTCTATTTCTCGAGCTCTCAAGCAGTTGGCCAAAGAATTGAACGTGCCCGTGATTGCACTGTCGCAGTTGAGTCGGGCAGTAGAAACCAGGGGAGGGGACAAAAGACCTCAACTATCGGATTTGAGGGAATCGGGTTCTATTGAGCAAGATGCCGACATGGTGTTGTTCTTGTACCGGGCCGAATATTACGGCATTACTGAAGATGCCGCGGGCAACCCTACCGCAGGGGTAGGCGAAGTAATGATTGCCAAACACCGTAATGGATCACTGGCCGATGTTCCATTGCGATTTATTGGAAAATACACCAAGTTTGACAACCTCGAGACCGATACTTTTGGAATGGACGACATGGGAGGTGGCTTTCCTTCGGGTGGTTCTTCTGAGTTTGACATGTCAGGAGGAGCCATTACTTTAGGAAGTAAGGTAAACCAACCCGAAAATGATGCTCCGGCTCCTGGAGGAGGCATTGAACGACCTGACCCTTTTAATCCCAATACGGGAAATGAAGGATTAGGTGGAGCAGGATTTCCGCCACCGGCCAATCCTGATGATGAACCTCCGTTTTAACTAAG
>CALDJV010000346.1 GCA_937899305.1 uncultured Cytophagaceae bacterium | reverse complement strand
CTACCATCATACACCTAAATCCTTAAGGAAGCAGCATTGGTCGATGATCCATAGCCCATATTTTTTCGTCGCTTTGCGCAACCATTTAACAATGAGCCGAAGGCGGGACAATAGAACTATTTAACCAATAACAAACAGAGCACTTTTGTCTTTATCTACTGCCAAAGTTTTTGTTTGAGGGTGTGATTCATCAATTTGGGCTTGTGCACGGTCGTACTGTATAAGGAAAAAGATGGCCAACAAAGCCAAACTAGTAGATAAAATAAGTACTATCCACAACAAACGATTGGTTCGTTTTTCTTTGTGCTCGTCAAAACCAGTGGACTCGTCCATCGTATCCAACAATGACTTCTCTTGGAGCTTGGTATTGGTTTTTGGCGAAGTTTCTAAATCTGAGGGCACATACTGAGGATCGCCAATGATCACTGGTTCGTAATCTTTAGTACCAAATATATAATCGTCTTCTGAGTCCTCTTTTTGTTTTTCATCAGGTTTGGTGTCGATCAATGAATTCGTATCCATCAAATCATCTACCGTATCTCCAAAACCTTTGGTAGTTTCAAAGTTAGAATATTCTGAATTGTCTTCTGTATGATCATCGATGGACTGGGTACTGGGTATGGTTTGGCTCGGTATTTCTGGAGGGGCTGATTGCGATGAAGTAGAAAAATAAGCCAAAATTTCTGATACCTGCTGAAACCGTTGACTGGGGTCATTTTCCAAGCATTTTTCAACAATGGTCTTATAAGGAGGAATCAAATAAGACGTATCACCGACCATTTGGCCACCCAAAATGTTGAGCATGATGCTATCATTGGCCAACCCCTCTTGGGTAGAGCCAAACGGCAATTGGTTGGTGAGTAATTCGTACACCAATACTCCAAACATCCAAATATCCGACATTTCAGTAATCACTTCATCGTATTTGCCTAGCCGTTCGGGAGGCAAATAGCCATAGTTAGACATGTATTGGTTGAGTTGATTGTTCAGGCCAAAGTACAATATCTTAGGAGTCAGACGCCCCCCTTTGTCTTGGATAATAATTTTAGATTGTCTAAAGTCTCGATGGATGATACGATGATCGTGAAGATAGTATAACCCCTCAAGGATATTTTTGAGTAAATCGTGGAGGGTTTCTTCAGTAAGGTTGTAAACCGGATATTGATTGAGAGTTTGACCTTCTACATATTCCATGACAACTACCTGGAACACCATTTTTTCCTCGGTTTTAATCAAAGAAGAAGTCAGATCAGTTGTTTCGGGCATCTCACCTTCTGGAAGGGCAGTAATTTCTACTGGTAGTTCAGCTTCTATCACATCATAATACTTGACCAAATGCGCATGGTCGTGATGCTGTACTTTGAGAATTTCATCAGATAAACTGTAGTGAGTAGGTAACAAATCGGGAGGAATACATTTAAGCGCGACTACTTTGTTTTCAAGAGTATCGACTGCTCTATAAACGGTTCCCAGACCTTTTTTATCGAGTAAATCTTGGATTGGATCATATTCGTAACGATTGCCTACTCTCATATTCATTCGGTATTGTTGTATGGTATAATACGCAAATGTAAGGTTTTTTGAAGATTCCCTATGCAAAAATTACAAAAAGAAACACTGCAACACTTTCATATTCAGGTAAATATCATTTAATTTTTGCAAAACCTCCCAAAACGTGACTATATTGAAGCTGGTTTGTAAAAGACAAGAACATGGAGCCTAGGGTTGTACATAAAACTTTTCCGATTGCGGGGACAAATCTGGGAGTAGCATTGATTGGAGAGGTCGAGAAAGCCGCAAAATCCAATGATCCAGTACTGTTATTTTTGCATGAGGCTTTAGGAAGCATTCCCCAATGGAAAAACTTTCCTGACAAACTCAGTGAGTTGGTTTCATTGCCTGCAATTGTATACGAACGGCAAGGGTTTGGCAGTTCAGCACCACGTAGCCAAATACCCACCAAAGGGTATTTAGAGCAAGAAGCTTTTGAGGTATTGCCCCAGTTAATCAAGTATTTCAATTTATCCAAGGTAATATTAGTAGGGCATAGCGATGGTGGCAGCATTGCGTTGTTGTTTGCGTCCAGGTTTCCCGATCAAGTAGCAGGGTTAATTACCGAGGCAGCGCATGTGATGGTAGAGCCTGAAACCCTTCAAGGTATCCGAGAAGTAGTAGACTTGTATGAAGAAAAAATAAGGCCCAAACTACAACGCTATCATGGAGACAAAACCGATGCCGTGTTCAATGCTTGGCACCAAACTTGGCTTGATCCTGCGTTTGCTAGCTGGAACATCGAGCATCATTTGCCAAACATTGTAGCAGATGCTTTGATTATACAAGGAGCCAACGATAAATATGGAACGATCAAACAAGTAGATGCCATTACAAATTGTTTGGAAGGAATGGTAGAGGCTTGTTGGATTCCTGATTGTGGGCACGCTCCACACATTGAAACCCCCGAGTTAGTATTAGAAAAAATGTCCGAATTTATAGATCGACTAAATATACGCTTATAAAAGACACACGACAATGATTAGATTTTTGTATCTC
>CALDJV010000345.1 GCA_937899305.1 uncultured Cytophagaceae bacterium | reverse complement strand
GCTGCCCAAAAACAGCATAACAAATGGTATCTTAGTCATATTTTCAATAGTTGATAACTTTTTATACACGAAATTACTCATTTCATTGAATGTGCATAACATTATAGAACCATTTTTGATCTGTTTTTCTACTTGGTGGAAAATGGGAATAACTACTTTAATGACCAAAACCCTCAACCACTTTGATGAGCTCAGCAAAACTAATTGTTGTACGAGGCGAAGCAAAACTGTGGACTGTTGATCATCGACTATAAACCAAAAAGCAACGAGACTTTATTTTTACGAATTACTTCAATATACCCCCATTCAAAGTATGAAAGAATTATTAGAAATGTTTGAGAAAACTTTTGAGGACCAAAAGTTAAGCAGTGCCGAACGGAAAGCACTTACCCAGATTATTCAAGAAAGTAACCTTAAAAACAATCAGTTAGGCTTTTTAAGAAACCAAATATTTGAGATCGCCCGAGGGGCTTTTAAGTCATACAACGCCTTACAGGTGATCGACTGGCTTGAAAATGCCAATAAACTATTGTTAAAGTCAAATCCTAATTTAGGGAGCAGCCGTGCTAATGAGATCTTCTTTAGCCCAGGCAATGAATGTCTCAATGCCATTAATCACGCTCTCCAAAAAGCCAAAAGTACCATCGATATTTGTGTGTTTACCATTAGTGATGACCGGATTACCAACAACATCATTGCTTGCCATCAATCGGGCATCAAGGTAAGAATCATTACCGATGATGATAAAACCCAAGATAGAGGTTCGGACATCTATCAAATGCACCAAACAGGTATTCCCATACGTACGGATGAAACCCCCAATCATATGCACCACAAATACGCAGTTGTAGATCAGGATATCCTTATTACGGGCAGTTATAATTGGACAAGGAGCGCTGCCAAATACAACCACGAAAACATTTTGATAAGCTATGATAAAGGTTCCATCAAACCCTATAAGGATGAATTTGAGAAGCTTTGGAAACAATTTATAGACTATCGTTAAGGGGCAAACCAAAAGTCATTTTTAGCCAGCTTGTCCCAAAACCTTTTATCAAAATATTATTTGGGGCAGCTGATTATAAACCCTACTTTTTACGAGCCCTTAAAGTATAAAATTCTCCCAAAAAGCTTCCTGATGAATAAAATTCTGTAATAACCCGCTTATAAATTAATGATTAGGTAATACATTCAAAGTAGATGCTTCTACTTAAATCCCTTAAATTTGCATTTTAAAACATTTAATAAAACAGCTGTCAGGAAAAGATGACAGACATCAATTACATTTAATTGGGGGAATGAGAATCAGCATTTATTTAAAAGTAACCATATTTAGCTTGACACTCGTTTTGTTTACTGGATTGGCCCTTTATTGGGTTTCCAAGCAAAATACTGAGCAATCGTTGGAATCTCAGATTGGTTTGAACCTAAAAAACCAATCTGACTACATCATCAACAGCATAGATCACTTTATCTTTGAGCGTCAATCAGATATTAGACTTATTGCTCAGGATCAAATTTTTCTGGCTCAAGCTAATCGCCAACAAATTACCAATCGACTATTAAAAATAAAATCGGAAAATCCGCTCTACGAAAGTTTTTCTTTTTTCAATCCCCAAAGAAAGCGCATTGCCGATACCAAAGGCCTCAAAATAGGCCAACAACATAGTTATACTAAATACTGGACTCAGTTGATGTACAAAGAAGATGCATTTGACGTTTCTTTGTCAGAGTCACTAGGGAAAGTAGTAATGCACTTTGCGCAAACCGTGAAAGATCAGGACGGAAAAAAGGTAGGTGTTGTCGTGTCCAGGATATTGATTAAGCGACTCTATGAAGTATTCAGCAATGTGATTCCAAGGTCGGACCTTTTTCCCGTCAGAGGGCTAAAAATTGATTTGATTGATACCAATGGATTGCTACTTTATTCAAGTAGTAGCCCAAACGATGTTCTAAAGAAAAAACACCCCAAGTTGATCATCCTCAATGAGCATTTATGGGGAGGGTCAGGCCCGAAGCGCCAACAACATGCATTTGAAACAGATGGAGAGATCTTCTTTTATCGTCGTGAACCAGGTTACCTTACTTACCGTGGTAGCGAATGGGTGCTGGTAACCAGTATCCCCAAAAAAGTGGCCTACGCCCCGGCTCAAAAACTCCGCACCTTGTTGTTCCAAAATTCTATACCTGTCATCATTATTGCCATCATCATTGCGTTGCTTTTTGCGCATTATTTTTCCCGCCCCATTGTCTTATTGGCTCGCTTGGCCCAAGAGTACGGCAAGGGAAATTTCTTGGCCAAAATCAACTTTAAATCCAACGATGAACGACAGTTCTTGCACCGCAGTCTTACTTGGATGGCACAACAGCTTCGTTCTAAAATAGAAAAACAAGAAGAATTGAACACCAGCCTTGGCCAAAAAGTCAAAGAAATAGAGCATCAAAATCAAGAAATAAAGTACCAGAGAGGGCAGATTACGGCGAGTATCTCGTATGCCGAAAGGTTACAAAAGGCGCTTTTGCCTACCAATGCGATGATCAAGGAAATACTCCCCCATTCTTTTGTGTTTTTCAAACCACGTGACATTGTATCAGGAGATTTTTATTGGGTAAGTAAAATCAACCCTACCCCGTCGCCACTCACCTCACGAAAGCTTGAGAATAGTAAAATAATCATTGCCGCCATTGATTGTACTGGTCATGGAGTACCCGGAGCTTTTATGAGTGTCATTGCTTATAACTTGCTACATCAAATTGTCGACGTAGAGAAGCATTGTGATCCCGTCATTATTCTGCATCACCTCAACAAACGTATGAAGATCCTGCTACATCAAAATGATACTACTTATGTAGCCAGCGACGACCGGGTGACCGATGGGATGGATTTATCGCTTTGTGTCATAGATTTGGCTGATCAATCGCTAGAGTTTGCCGGAGCCAATCGTCCGTTGTTCTTGATGCGAAACCACCAGGTTGTAGAGTTCAAGGGCAATAAATGGTCGGTTGGTGGAGGGCTCGATTATTTTAACAACCGTACTCAGCGTACCCACGATAATGAACAATTGCAGGCTGCCACCATTAAACTGAAAGCAGGAGATGCTATTTACCTCTTCTCTGATGGTATTACGAACCAATTTGGTGAGTTAACCCAGACAAAATATACAGCCAGAAAGCTAAAATCTGCGATTAATCAGGTTCAGGAGCTTCCGCTCAATGCGCAGCGCAATATATTGGCCCGCAATATAGCCCAATGGCAAGGCACAGAACCTCAAACTGATGATATGCTCTTGATGGGCTTTCAATTTACCGAAAAAGACTTTGAGGCAGCCAAATTAGAGATGGATAGCCACCAGGCGAGTCATCATTTACTCAATTAAATTTACTATGATACCTGACAAGGTTTGAGACCCTGTCAGGTATCATTAGCTTATTTCTTCTTTTTGGCCGTTGTTTTCTTAGTTGTCTTTGATGCCGTTTTTTTGGTTGTTTTTGGGGCCGCCTTTTTCTTGGCT
>CALDJV010000344.1 GCA_937899305.1 uncultured Cytophagaceae bacterium | reverse complement strand
TAAAAAAACTCGGGATAATTCCTTTAAATATATTTTTCTTAAGGAAACAGCATTGGTCGACGGTCCATAGTCCACGGTAGCGCAAAGCGGAATAATTAACAATCAATCACCAACAATTACTATAGCGCCTCGCGCAACAATTAGCGTTGCTGAGCTCGCCAAGGCTCGGTTTAACCATAGAGCAATGAGCGAAGCGGAACAATAGGCATTATCATATTTGCGAAAATGAAAGTCTGGTCATCGCTTCGCGCAACCATTTAGCAATGCAACAATGAGCGAAGCGGAACAATTGGTTTTTAGTCCAAGATTTTGATCAACAAAGTCCTGCTTTCTAACTCATTTAAATCGAGAAGTTATTTTTCAATCTTACCAAGATAGTTTTTTTCTACTATGCCAAAATTATCCTATGACTTACTGATTTTGCGTATTAAATTAGTAATTTGAAACTGCAATCGTAGATTGAATAAGCAAAGCAACATGGAAAAACAAGTTATGAGCCCTGATCAGGAAAAACGCATCCTCGATAATTTTTTTATCGAAATACGAACATTATTGGCTGATTATTGCGAAGAGCGAGAGATGGTCATGACCAATTCCCAATTGTTTGCTTTTTTGTTGGTAAGTCCGGTGAGTATTGCCATTGCCACTGATGGTACCGTTGATTTTTCGGAAACTACGATGTTGGTAGATGTAGCCGCTTATTTTGACCGTGGAGTGCTCCCCAGCGAATTTGATACCCTGGCTCAGCCTGAGGACGTAATGACTGATCATGTTTTTAAGAAAAGAATTTATACCGAGTTACGCTACCTGTGTGTAAGCATGAATCGTTATGAGGATGATTTAATCGCAGGGCTCAAGGCTTTGATTAAGCTAGATGAAAAGCTGAGTCAAACCGGTGAAGAGGATTCCATCAAACGAAAAATTGCTGAGACCCTCAACAATGTGATTTATAACAACTTGGGCGAAGACAGCGTAGAAGAGCCCAAGATTAAGCAAATATTGGAAAAACTGGAAATTACCAATATAGTGGTAGACAAAGCATCTGAAGAAGCAAGTGAGCTGGAAGTTACCCCTGTCATGGATACCCCCACTCCAGAGGATCATCACCCAGATGATGACGAGGACACCAGCAATGAGGAAGAAAAAAAATAACTTTTTCTGCACTTTTTTTCTCTAACCTATTGCATTTTAAAAAAATCGCCGTATATTTGTGCCACAATTTTGCTGACGGAGTGGTAGTTCAGCTGGTTAGAATGCCTGCCTGTCACGCAGGAGGTCGCGGGTTCGAATCCCGTCCATTCCGCAAAATTATTTCAACCCACCTTCAGTTGGTGGGTTTTCTTTTTAGATTTTCAAAATACCTGAGTGGTATTAGACTACTCATAATAAGCTGACGGAGTGGTAGTTCAGCTGGTTAGAATGCCTGCCTGTCACGCAGGAGGTCGCGGGTTCGAATCCCGTCCATTCCGCAACAATTCAAAAGCTTACCTTTTTGGTAGGCTTTTTTATTTGTTACCTATGTCATCTACCAACACCTTCATACCTTCTCAGTCAAATCCACCACTGCGCCCAATACCAAGATGTCATCTATTTGTTCATACCCTTCCATCCATTCCGCTAAAGTATCATCCAAACGTTGATGCTGGACACCCATTGGCAAACGATGTTGTTGCAACAATAACTCCCGAAAACGACTTTTGAGAAACTTCTTATTATCCAGCCCCCCAAATTGATCCTGAAACCCATCTGAATACAAGTAGATGGTAGTAGGTGTTTGTAGCGAAATGGTTTGTTTGGTATATATACGTTCCAGCTCCATTTGCTCCCCTCCTACCGGAAACTTATCCCCTTTTAGCTCCTTCATTTCGTTGTTTTGTATATACAAAAGCCCATTTTTGGCCCCGGCAAACTCCAATACTTTGTGTTCACAGTCAATGACTGCCACACTGAGGTCCATACCGTCCCGATTATGGGTAATGTGCTGTTTGAGGGCTTGTCGGATACCCCGGTGCAGAGTATTCAGAATAGCATCGGGCGATGTCACTCGTTCAATGTTTACAATATGATTGAGGTAGGTGTCACCTAAGATAGACATAAATGCACCAGGAATACCATGTCCAGTACAGTCTACTGCAGCTACGATGATCTTTTCGCTCGCCGTATTCGTTTCTTCTGGGGTATGGTGAGCAAACCAATAAAAATCACCACTCACGATATCCAGGGGTTTAAAAAAAACAAACAACTCAGGCAATACTCTTTTCATGCGCTCTAACTGAGGTAGAATAGCCGCTTGAATGTTGCTGGCGGCATTGATGCTTTCAATAATTTTGGCATTCTTATCTTCAATCAGTTGGTTGGCTTCCTTCAGATGTTCGGTATATTGAATCAACTCTTCTTGTTGCTGCATTACCTCGTTGGTTCGCTCTATTACCTTGACCTCCAGCTCCTGGGCATGCTTTCGTTGTAGCGTTTCTTTGTCGTGCAATTGGGTAATCAAGGCTTTTTGGGCTTCCTGCTTTTCTTTTTCAGCTGCCCTTACCTGGTACCCCAGCCCCAGCGAAAACAACAATACTTCTATTGAGGTGCCCAATTGGTAAATAACCGCATACACCAGTTTAGAGTATCCGTGCAACAACACCATCATAATGACGGCAGTGTATAAGAATACCGCACCTACAATGAAATAACGCGCTGCAGTATCACGAGTACGATACAACACCACCAATACAAACGAAGCAAAAAGAGCATCGATGGCTGTAGAACACAAGGTGAACAGATCGGTCAACGGAGAATTATTCAACCCATAATAAGTAAATAACTCTATCGGCAACAAAATCAACCGAAGTGCCATATAATACTTGATCCAACGATCGGTTTTAGGAATAAGCTGAGTAGTATTCAGGAAAGAACGCATAAAAGCATAGTACAATACCGCAATAATGTTGGCACACACCAACCATACCACCCCATTGTAAAGCGGTACCTCCGAAAAAACCTGCTCCCGGATAAACCCTTGATAATACAGTGAGTATAAGGCAATAAACACCATATACAGGGCATAAAACAAGTAGGTTTTGTCTTTGATGATTAAGAATAAGATAAAATTGTATAAAATTAGAATCCAGAAAATACCTTGAAATATCCCCTGCGCAAATCTTTTCCACTCTCTGTAATTCCTGATTTTGTCAGGGTGTAACAACGATATTTTAAAGGTGGGTGTGTCTTTTAGAATGGTCAATGCTTTGACAAAAATCTCGGTTGGTTGATTGTGCGGCAAGTCAACCGATACCATTGGGTAAGTGGCTTCGTTGTATTCTTTTTGCGAAGCAGGTACAAATTCTCCAGTTTTTTTGACCAAAACTTGGCCATTGGCTGATTTGACGTATACTTCTACCTGGCTATTGTAACCGTCTAATCGCAGTATCCATTTTTGTTGATGGGGGTTTTGGTTAAGGAGGATAAACCTTCCCCAATAGGTATGTTGATGGTTGAAATTTACAGCTGATTTTTGTTGAAAATATTGCCGAAAATCGGGATGTTGAACATCCTTGAATTGGAGTTTCTGGGTAGTATCTTCATATACCCAAAGATGCTTTCTAAAAATATTTTCCTCTAAAATAGTCTGATTGGGTTTGATTCTGATTGGGGTTTGTGCCCATAGTTTGCCCGATATACTCCCCAAAAAAAGAAGGAGTGTCCATAATGCCCGATAGTAATTCATATTTTTCCTTAAACAATAGGAGTTTATATACGCAAAAATGTTGCTATATTTTCAAATTTATCGTTTAAATAACCTGTTAAGTAAAACTACAAAAATAAAATTTCGTTTTTTCTTTAGCTGGTAGATCGTAGTTAGGAGTTGGTAGAAAGTGAAAAATGTAAAACGTAAAATGAAAAGTGAGCGCAAAGCGAAACAATTTAAACATAAAACAATGAGCCGAAGGCGGAACAATAGAACAATTTAACAATAAGCGCAGCGAAACAATTTAAACATAAAACAATGAGCCGAAGGCGGAACAATAGAACAAATTATGCGCTTCTTTTAGCCGGATCAAGGGAAGGTGAGGATGAGGGATGGTGTTATAGAAATAGAATTGATGAAGTTAACGACAAAAAGCTGACAGTAGTTGTACTGCCAGCCCGATTCACACAGAAAGGGTTGTTTAGAACTCCATACAATCGTTACCCTTCAAAGTTTGATCTAATTGTAGTTCTCGTTATTCACTGTCTATTGTACCCTCTCCTTAAAAAGGAAGGTCATCCAATACAGTTTTTTTGGTCTGGTTTGCTTTTCTGGCAGCTGGCTTCTTAGTCACTCTTTTTTGGGTAGTGGTCTTTTTTGTTGGTGCTACCACTACGGGCAAATAATCAACCTGCTCTTTGGTGTAGTAGGTCTTGCGTTTGTTGAGTTTTTGTACTAAAATTTCAGCACCAGTAGGAGAATGGGTCTTATCAGGATGATGAATCTTCATAAAATCTCTGATTTCCCCCGCAATGATGTCAGGATTGATAATTTTAATTTTTTCTTCTCCTTCTTTTAGTACTATTTTAATCTGACGGTGCAATTCTCTCAATGCATTATCAGGCAATAGTTCAGTGTGCGAAAAAGGGGAAATTTTGGCTTCCCACAATATCTCATCCACATATGCATTGCCAATGCCTCGAACAATCTTCTGGTCAATCAAGAAAGACTTGATGGGCACTCCAGGGTTTTTCTGAAGTTTGTCTTGCAGGTATTTCACATTGAACTGATAATCGAGGGCATCAGGTGCAGTAGGTTTTTTGGGGTTTAGATTCAAACGGGCCAAAGCCATTGAGTCTACCACTGCCAAACCCTTGCCTCCTTCAAATTGTAACTCCAAAATGGGATCGGTTACTTCATCGTTGGGTAGTTCAACAAAGTAGCCCTTAAGCATCAAATGGATACCCAGTACCGCTTTGTTGCTAAACTCAAAATAGAGTTCTTTGCCGTGGCGTTTTACATTTTTCAACCATTGTCCTTCCAACTCTTCTTTACACCTCTCTTCAGAAGTATTCAATTTTTTGGAATTATAAATGGTAAAAGACTGGAGGGTTTTTCCAGCAAATCGTTTTTGCAAGTTGCCTCTAAATACTTGCAGGTCTGGTAATTCTGGCATAGTGTTATTTTTTTATAGAATAGTAAACTATTCTGAGCGGGAAAATTGATTTTTAGTGTTGATTTCTATGTAAATATACGGAGTGGAGTACGCTTTCACCATGGATGCATAAACGGATATTAAAATTATTTTTTTTGATAAACATCCAAACTTAAATTACTGATAACAAAGCATTTAGCTAAAAAAACCTGAACAAAGTAAAATAATCTCTCTGAACTTTTGCCAAGGATAATTTATTAGGTAAATTACTTTTTTATCAAATTAGAATATAAGCCACCCTCTACCTAAAGTAATTTTAGGTCAAAAGTTTTTATGCTCACCAAAGCAGTCATACATATCTCATTACTTTTTTTATTAGCAGCTTGTGCTTCCTCTCATCAGCCTACTCCACCTCAGGCTCAACAAGGACTGCTCAACCTTCATACCTGGGACTTTGCTCAGGCGCCCCAGGTAGCTTTGACGGGTGAATGGGCATTTTATTACCAACAATACCTTACTCCCCAACAACTTACGCATCAAGTTAATCGCTCCTACCTTAAGATCAAAACCCAGTCTGATGGATGGAAAGGGCAACATTGGCGAGGAAGCAAAGTCGGTCATTTTGGTTATGGTACTTTTTGTTTGAACATTGTTTTACCTCCATCGAACACCACTCCGCTCGCTCTCAAGATTCCTCCTCCCAAAACCAGTTATCGGGCGTATATCAACGGCAAACTATTGGGTAAAGCTGGCAAAGCCGGAACAAATCGCGCATCTACTACCCCAGCCTATCGCCCCATTTTGATTCCTTTGACGACTTGGTCAAAAGATACGATACAACTCGTATTGCAAGTAGCCAATTTTCATCATCGTAAGGGAGGCATCTCAACGGCCCCTACCTTGGGGAGTAAAACCGTGCTCGAGTCGGACACCAAGTATACCATCTGGCGAACCATTTTTTTGATGGGTACCTTTTTGATGATGGGCATCAATCACTTGTTTTTGTTTTTTCTCTATCGCAAAGGGGTATCAAGTCTTTATTTTGCCTTGATTTGTTTTATTACTTTGGGGCGGAGCTTGGTATTGGGCGAAATGCTCATCCAGCATCTCTTTCCGGCTACCCCTTGGGAATGGATGCTCAAACTAGAGTACTTTGGTTTCTTTGGCAATGTCTTGTTTGCCTCCCTATTTGCCAAGGCTTTGTTTCCTCAACAGTTCCCCCGCTGGGTCATTCAGTTGATCGTCGTTTTCAATATGCTTTGTTTGGGGTTAGTATTTGCTACACCTGCTTATATCCACTCTTTTATATTTCCGATAGTTTACCTCATTGTTCCTTTCATTGTCATCGTATTGAGTGTAGTGACAGTTACTATGATTCGCCAAAAGACCAAAGGAGGCGGTATCTATTTGGCTGGTAATTTTATTGTGATTTTGAGCATCATCAACGATGTATTGCATCATACGGGAATCATTCATACCACCGACCTTTTGTTTATAGGCGTTTTTGCTTACTTCTTTTCTCAATCTTTTCTCATTGCCCAACGTTTTTCTTCGGCTTTTTATCAGGCCGAAGATTCATCCAAGCAGCTCAAGGTATTGAATGAAACCCTGGAACTGCGGGTCAACAGTCGTACCCATGAACTCAAGCAACAAAAAGATGATATCAAACAAAAAAATCAAAAGTTAGAAATCCAGGCCCAACGTATCAATGACAGTATCAAGGTAGCTCAAAATATTCAAAAGGCTATTTTACCAGATGAGCGACAACTTAAGGAGTATTTTGCAGATTATTTCCTGATGTACCGCCCCAAAGACATTGTCTCGGGGGACTTTTATTGGATACACCAAGTACAAGAACAAATCATTGTGGTGGCAGCCGACTGTACCGGGCACGGAGTACCAGGAGCCATGATGACCATGATTGGGAAAATGTCTTTAGATAAGATCGTCAAAGATCAAAAAATCACCTCACCCGAAGAAATTATCCGTTCGTTGCATTGGGAAATTAACGTCACCTTGGCTAAGGACCGAGCCTACGATTATCACGGAATGGATTTGGCGGTATTTACCCTACAGCCACATACCCCCACCGAAGCCCAGTTGACATTTGCTGGCGCCAAGATCAATCTGTATTACATTCATTTTCCATATCGGGAATTTAAATCATTGGCGGGAAGTCGCAAACCAATCGGGGGAGAGTCTTTCGACCATTTGTCTTTTCAAAATCAAAAAGTGATTTTATCCAAAGGAGCCATGGTATATGTAGGAAGTGATGGCTTGGCCGACCAAAACAACCATCGTCGCAGAAGGTTTGGCACCAAACTTTTATATGAATTATTAAAAGAAAATGCGCATCTGAGTGCTGCCAAACAACAAGAAATTTTAGAAGAAGCCCTCGAAATTCATATGCATAAAAGTGAGCAAAGAGACGATATCTTATGGTTGGGGATGCGGCTCTAGGGTGTATCAATGGTCAATATTCACAAACTGGGTAAATCAAACTATTTACCCTTTTTATCCATTTTGTTATGCCACTTGATGTACCCTTTTACCTTTACCTTAAACCAAGTGTATTGATTGTAATGATCGTTGTAAGACTTGAATTTCTTCTTTTGGGTATCCAATACTTCAATTGGATTGTTTTGAGGCATTTGTTGTAAAGTACCAAATAACACTTTTTCTTCGTTCAAAACAGGCTCTAAGTACAAACGGGCATCATTGATATCATCGATACTCAAGGTACCTTCATTATTGGTACAATACACTCGATTGATTACTCGGCTATCGTTACGCTCCCAATGACGCGCCAATACCCACAATTCCATTTCTACTTCACCTACATTGCCTTTGTTGGTCTGATACACCTTCTTGATCAATCCACCTCCGTCTTGAGTAACTTTTCGATCCAGCAAGATGTCTTTTAGCTCAACATTGGCAAAAATACTTGTTTTGGTAGACAAAACCTCTGCTTGTGGTTCAGGCAGTATTTCTACTTTGTAAGCAGGCTTAGGTGTTTTTTTTACCTTGATTGGAGAAGCAGTGGTGAGTTTTCGGCCCGACCATTTCTTTTTGCCATTGGGAGGATAATAAAAAGTAACTGACTCTGGCACTGGCTTCGCCTTCTTGGCCATCATTTTAGGGGCATAATACTTCGCGTAGGGATTGTTTTTGGTCAATTGCTTTACACTCCCTTTGCTTGTAGCATTGTTTTGGTCCAAACTTTTGTTCTCAGGCTCGGTTTCTTCAGATTGTTTATCTGTATCAACAGTATCCTGGTTGTTAGGAACTAGATCTTTTTGGGTATCATTTGAGGTATTTTTATCACCTTCCGAGGGTACTTTATCAGTGTTTGGGGTATTTTGGGCGATTCCGCCTTTGTTTTGATTGGGATCGGTTTGACTGGTACCATTTTGTTCATTTTTTTGAGGGCGCAAAGCACGAACAATTACCAATACAACTGGAATAATAAGGGTAAACAAAAGCACATATTTGTACTTTTTCCAAAAGCTTTTCTTGTTATTATTTTCTTGCGTCATTGTTTGACTGAGGGTTAGGCAGTTTATACTCGTCTGCCAATTTAGTAAATTATTCTCGATAAATAAGGCATCATTCCGGATAATGTAATGTGTCTTTGAAGATCTCCCAGCCTTTTAAACGCCTAAATAGCGGTTTTATTGAAGCCAATTTTATCAAAATCTTACTTTTTACCTCTAAACAAATTGATCAATGGCGCAAAGGGTTTTCTCAACAAATCAAAACTAGAAGGCTCCAAATTTTCTTCATTTTTGTTCGGCTTCTTTAACCCACTTTTCTCGTACTTTTCTTGCCATTTATCCAACCGTTTATCAAACCGTAATTCTTCGTCGGCTTTATTGTTGAGTTGTTCGGCCAGGAAACATAGCATTTGATAAGTATGAGGAGTCTCCTGAATTTTACGCTCTACCTGGCTACGTTCGTGGGGATTGGCATAGAGCCATTTGAAGTAATCATCGCTCAGGCGTTTGCTCAATTCAAGCTTCACTTGTAGGTCGGTAAGCGGGGGCATGCCCTCCATTTTGAGGTTGAGCCAAGAGTTGGAATAGGCCTTACCTTCTACAAATACAAAAGAACCTCGATGGGGTTGTTGGGTGTGTACTACAAGTGCCACGTTGCGTTTGTTTTTGAGATGGTTGAGATCGTCAAAAAATTGAGGATTAAAGTAAGGATCAACCTTGGGGTTATCTAACACCGCATCAAAATGGGCCAATACCAAAATATACCAACGGTTTTGTTGCTCAATGTCTTTGAAAAAATCTCTAAAATGCGTGTGCATTTCGCCTTTGCCTCCTAGTTGGTGATGGATTTCACGCAACATGCCTCCATATTTATGAGCAAAGTTTTTGAAATCAACCACAATAGGTGTGTATTCATCAAACCCAATGTTACGCAAGGCTTTTTGTAAGTCTTCCACCACTCGACGCTTCCCGGTGCCATCTTCTCCATAAAGATTTACTGAGGTACGTTGCAAAAACAGGTTCTTGGCAATTTTTTCGGTAAAAGCGGGTCGTAAGCTATGGTCAAACAATAACTTGGAAAAATCGGGTTGGGGCAATTTAGGAAAATCAGGCAAGACGGTTGATATCGCTTGCTCTTCTTGTATATCCTGATTGATCAAATCCTTGAGGTGCTTCAGGTTGTTTTTGATTTCCTGAAAGTAAGCTTGTTCGGTGGTGGTATCTACCAAATGGTCTTCAATGGCATCGTTCATCACTCCCCAACGACCCGAGAGTTTCATTGTCGCATCACGTAGATAGGTTTCGGGGCGTAGATCCAAAAAATCAAGGGTGGCTTCAATGGCTTTGCCCATTTGTTTTTGTTGGATAAGTTGCTCTAGATGGACAATGAAGCTTTGTTTATCTTCCATTTATATGAATCGGTTACGCTTCGGGATTTTTACAATTGATTTTTGAGTATAGGTAAAGATACAATTTTTAGAGAAATGGCGCAATGGCTGTTGCTCAATATCATGAAATGAAATACAGTTCTTAAAACATGAATATCATTCAACAAAGGGCACATCACGATAGAAATCAAACTTTGTTATCTGTTCGCCTCTTTGATATTTTAGATAAGTACCAACAAAAAAAAGACGCTGCAAAACAACGTCTTTTTCTTTTCCTAACCACAAAGCTTATTAAATATCTTTGTCTATGAATGTTCAAACCAAATACCAATTTTAGAAAAGCTTGAAAATAAAAAATTAACTCTCTGATAATCAACCACAAAAAACCTAAAAAAAATAATACTGCGCGAAAATGAGTCAATCCAAAACTTAGTTTTTACACGATATATCGTATCATTTACGGTAATTCGTAACGATAATCAAAATACTTTTCATTTATTTGGCCACCATCTGATAAACCAAACCCATAAATTCTTTCCGATACCCTTGAAGGTCACGTCCTAGTGCATTTCGAGCCAATTGGTGAATTTGATCATAGGAAAGCCGAACGTGAGGGGAGTTACGCAAGCGCATACCAAAAGCAGCCACTGCTGCCGAAAAACGGAAGCGATTGGTAGTTTGAGGATTCACTCGGTTGTTCACTATCTTTTGCAACAGCTCGCTTTTGTCACCATCTGGTTGCTTGTAACGCAGTTTCACCGTCACCAACTCATTTCCATTCAGGGCGGCACTATCTAGTTGGTTCAGCTTTTGGTATTTCAACGGAATCTCAGATTCTTTGACTGAACCATAGGTAGTTTGTGGGATAATCTCATACAAGGCCGTTACATTGTGTCCAGCTCCCAGTTCGCCTGCATCTACTTTGTCATTGGCGAAATCTTTGTCTTTGAGTATCCGATTGTCGTACCCGATCAAACGGTATGATTTTACAAAAGCCGGATTGAACTCTACCTGAATTTTTACATCCTTGGCAATGGTATATAAGGTACCTGCCAGGCTCTGAGCCAATACTTTTTTGGCTTCGTTGACTCCATCAATGTAAAAGTAGTTGCCATTGCCCACATTGGATATTTTCTCCATCATAGAGTCGTTTAGGTTTCTGGTTCCAAAGCCCAAGCAAGTCAAAAAGATTCCAGTAGTTCGTTTTTCCCGAATGAGTTCCAGCAAAGCCTCATCGCTGGAAGCACCCACATTGAAATCACCATCGGTTGCTAGAATGACCCGATTGTTTCCTCCCTTGATAAATGCTTTTTGGGCAATGTGATAAGCCAACTCAATGCCTTCACCTCCCGAAGTAGCACCACCAGCATCCAGGTTTTGAATCGCCTCCATGATCTTTTTCTTTTGACTCACCGGAGTAGGGGGCAATACCAGTCCAGCAGCTCCCGCATATACCACAATGGCCACCGTAGTACGCACTCCTTTAAGTTGTTCGATTAGCATCTCAAAAGCATCTTTGAGCAAGGGTAATTTATCTACGGCATCCATAGAGCCTGATACATCCAGCAAAAATACCAGGTTAGAGGATTTTGTCTGCGCATTGTTTAGTTTTTTGCCTTGCAATCCAATGTGCAATAGTTTGTGGGTCGGATTCCAGGGGCAATCCCCATACTCAGTGTTGATTGAGAAAGGAGTTGCTTTCCCTTTTCCGCTTTTTGCCAACTTAGGCGAAGGCTGAGGGTAGTCATAATCAAAATAATTGATCATTTCCTCTATGCGGACCGCATCTACTGGAGGGCGCATGTTATAACTTAGAAAACGTCTAATGTTGGTGTAAGAGGCATTGTCTACATCGATAGAAAAAGTAGACAGGGGGCGGTCCCAAGGTTGGTAAAATTGGCTACTGTAAATCTCGGCATATCTCTCTTTTCCTATATCGGATTTCACCTCTCCAAAGAACTGCTTTACTGGATCAGGCACATCAAATTTCAGGTCAGCGCTCAAGTCTCCTGCGCCCATTTTTTTAACCACTCCGGCCTCATAATTCAGCACTATGGTCTGTTTTTGAGTAAGGCTTGCCAAGACTTCTATCAGATTGGCTCCCTTGAAAAAGGTTTCATAAAATGTGTAACCGTCTATCCCGTCGCCCAAGTTACCAAAACGAGGTGGATCTAAATCTTTGTACTGGGTCATAATAAAACGGGTAAATGCATTGAGTCGCTTGCCCAAAATAGGGGCCTCCGTTTTCATGATCTTTTGAGTTTGACGGGTATCTCGAGGTTTATTGAGGCGCGCCGTTTTAGGATCGGTTCCACCCCCAGCTTTTTGAATGAGAATTCGTTTGATTTTTTCTATCTCGTCAAGTAACGCCATGGTTTGTTGTCGCAATTGTTCAGCTCGCTTTATCCGGTCGATTCCTTCACGAGAATTACCGTTTTTCTTCACATCTTTTTTGAGGGTCCTCAATGCTTCTTCGCTTGCTGTCTGGGCCCAATATACGCTGCGTTCTAACGCACTTAATAAATGATATTCCCGAAAGGGAGGAGAAGATTGACAAGCGGCTAAAACAATCAGCCCAGCATAAAGCCACATGATTGAAAATTGTTTTTTCATCGTATCCATTGAAAATATTGTTGTGTTTAAAATATAGTCGTGTTCTTCAATGGATACTTGACCAATGGGTGTGAGTAGAGGAAAATCTTTTACCTGGTACTCCTTCTACGGCCTAATTGAACCGCCACGGCTCGCTCGTAATCCATGGCCTGGAACTGCAAATGCGTGAGACTCATCAACGCTTCTATCACACTGGTGCCCCGAAAATACACGTCATAAAACCGTTTTTCATCTTGCACCTCCTCCGCACTCAGCTGATCTTTATCCAGAAATTCCAGGTCCAAGTCTTTGTATTCTGCTTTCAAGAAGTTGACGTACTTCTTTAGCTTTTTTCTAAGTCCCTCCACTTGCTTATTGATTTTGCTATTGGCCAAGGGCTTTTTCAAAGTGCCGGTTTTCACATCAAATCCATCTCCCCTTTCTCGTTGCACAAAAGTTTTGACTTTTTGAATCTCTCCTAACAACTCGGCCGTTCTCATCTTTAGCAGTTCGGCCCGTTTGGCGCTTTCCAATCCTTCGCGGCGATTGCCATTTTTTTTCACTCTTTGCTTTAGTGCCATTAACCAATTGTCACTGGCACTAAAGCTCCCTGACAGCGCCTGTTCTAATTCATTGTTGTAAGATATGGTTCTCCATAAAGGATCTCTTCTTTTGCAGTTGGTCAGGGTTACCAATATCAAGGCCGCAATTATCACTTGTATTTTCATTGTTTTTGATGTTTAGAAAGATTGATAAAGATCACCCGCTCCGAGCTTTTTTAGAATGTACGCTTCGTAGTGTCTTACCGCGAGTTGATGCACGGTAAGGCTCGAGAGTGCTTCTGCCACATTAGCGTTTTTGTAGAACTTGTCATAGAAAGTGACCTGTTGCGGATATTCCATATCGTTTGTCAAGCGCTCAAGTTTATAAAGGTCCAAATCTTTGTATTCGATGGATAAAAAATCGACGTAACTATCTAGTAGCTGAATGAGTTCTGATTCGTTTGCTTGCATGATTTCGCTCACTTTTGCCGCATTCTGAGGGTTGTTCAACTGCCTTGTTTTGGAATCAAATCCGCACCCAGCATCCTTGACGAGAGTTGACTTCATTTTTTGTATCGCTACCTCTACCTCATGGGTACGTTTTTTCAGTTTTTCGGCTCTTTTGACCCTTTTTAGCCCGTTACTACTATTGCCGTTTTTTTTCACGTCTGCTTTCAGCGCCTGAAAGGCAGCATCACTTGCATTTTGAGCAGTGAGCAAGGCCCGTTCAATAGAATTGAGCCACGCCTGGGAACGCCTCACGGGAGCTTTTTTCTGGCAAGCCCCCATTGACAATATGAATATTGCTCCTGCCAATCCCTTGGTTAAATTTTTCATTGAGATGATCATGTACATTTTATGGTTTTTAAATAAGAAGGTTACTTACAGTTGCTTCATCACCAGCCTTTCGTAACGCAGTATGGTCAACTGGTGGCAAATTAAATTAGAAAGTACCTCAGGTATCGAGGCATCTTTGTAATATGCCTCATAAAATTTCATTTTTTGGGGATAAGTAGTTCCAGCTGCCAATCGCTCCAATTTAGGCAGTTCCATATCTTGGAATTTGGTCTCGAGAAATAACACATACGCATCCATTTCCTCAATCATTTTTTTCAAACTATTTTTGATGGTCTTGATTACTTCATTGGCATCCATTTTTTCTTTGTTTTTGGTTTTCATCGTTTCCAAATCAAATTCTTCAGTGGTAGTAATGTCATGCTGTAACCTGGCAAACACTGTCAATGCTTCCACCGTATTTTTTTTTAACGCTGCCGCTCGTTTCACCCGTTCTAAGCCCTTATCAGTCTCGTTTCTTTGCACCTCTCTTTTCAAGTTACGCAATGCCAAATCACTGGCCTCTTTTGCTTGCAGTAGGGCTTGTTTCAACGTTTCCAGTACCATTTCAGCACGTTTTGACGATTTTTTTTGCTGGCAAGCATTGGTAAATAATACCAAGGCAAGCCACATTGAGCCAAAAACAAAGGTTTTGATTAAGTTAGCCAAAATATCTAGTAGTATGGGGTTTTAAATAATAAGACTACTTACAGTTGCTTCATCACCAGTCTTTCATAATGTAGTATGGTCAACTGGTGGCAAATTAAATTAGAAAGTACCTCAGGTATCGAGGCACCCTTGTAATATGCCTCATAAAATTTCATTTTTTGGGGATAAGTAGTTCCAGCTGCCAATCGCTCCAATTTAGGCAGTTCCATATCTTGGAATTTGGTCTCGAGAAATAACACATACGCATCCATTTCCTCAATCATTTTTTTCAAACTATTTTTGATGGTCTTGATTACTTCATTGGCATCCATTTTTTCTTTGTTTTTGGTTTTCATCGTTTCCAAATCAAATTCTTCAGTGGTAGTAATGTCATGCTGTAACCTGGCAAACACTGTCAATGCTTCCACCGTATTTTTTTTTAACGCTGCCGCTCGTTTCACCCGTTCTAAGCCCTTATCAGTCTCGTTTCTTTGCACCTCTCTTTTCAAGTTACGCAATGCCAAATCACTGGCCTCTTTTGCTTGCAGTAGGGCTTGTTTCAACGTTTCCAGTACCATTTCAGCACGTTTTGACGATTTTTTTTGCTGGCAAGCATTGGTAAATAATACCAAGGCGAACCACATTGATCCAAAAACAAAGGTTTTGATTAAGTTTGTCATCATAAATCGGTGTTTTTTATCGTTTAAATTCCTTTTGATTTTTGCCGTGTTTTTCCCGAAACACTCGTTGTGCTTCAGCCTCTTTTTGGGCAGCAACTATTTGTTCACAACGACTGATTTTTTCCTGAAAATGAACCAAACTCAACAAGGTTGGCTTGATGGATTCACTTCTTTCCTCCATAGATTTTATCAAAATATTCATTTTACGATTAGTTAAGTAACTTTTTATTTTAACGACGAAGTTACTAAATTAGCTCATATCACTTACTTCATTACTCCACAATTATGGCCCAACAACGTCGCGACTTTTTACAGCGTTTTTTTCCAAAACAAACCCTCCAGGATTTAGCCGCTCAGACCCAATCGGCTCCAGCTGCTCCCTCGCCCGAAGTAATTGCCCTCAATCGAATCGCTTATGGGCCTCGCCCCGGTGAGGTCGCATCAGTGCAAAAAAAAGGATTGAAGCAATACATCGAAGCGCAACTCAATCCCAAGGATAGTCAAGACACATTGTTGAAACAAGCATTGGCCAAAGCTCGGCTCAAAATTAAATATAAAGGCAAGGCGGGTAAGTTTCCTTCGGTAGACGAAAACCGCCCTTTGAAGCTTTTGAATGCCTCAGTAGATCAATTGTGGAAATTGCGCGACCGCAAAAAAGTACATCGTAAAGAACGACAACGGGCCGCTCAAGAGGTATTGGTAGCTACTTGGCTACGGGCCACTTACAGCAAGTGGCAATTGAGGGAGGTCATGGTCGAGTTTTGGCACAACCATTTCAATGTCAGTGTACAGGCCGATGAACGCATTGCACTTACTTTGCCGATTTATGACCGGGAAGTGATTCGGAAAAATTGTTTTGGAAACTTTCGTACTTTCCTGGAAGAGGTCGCCAAAAGCGTGGCCATGCAATACTACCTGGACAATGTGTATAGCAAAGCCAGCCCCGCCAATGAAAACTACGCCCGGGAGTTGTTTGAGTTGCATACGCTAGGCGCTGACCACTACCTCAACCATTTGTATGACCAATGGCGAGAGGTGCCAGGGGCTACCGAAGGCAAGCCTCAGGGTTATATTGACGAAGATGTATACGAGGCCGCCCGCGCATTTACTGGGTGGACCATTGCCGATGGTTCGCGGATCAAAGGTGGGGAGCGTTTGCCCAATACGGGGAAATTTTATTATTACGAGGGCTGGCACGACAATTACCAAAAACGGGTGTTGGGCACTGAATTTTCGTCAAACCAACCGCCCATGGCTGATGGTCAAAAGGTATTGGATTTGGTGGCTTACCATCCGGGTACCGCCCAATTTGTGTGTACCAAGCTTTGTCGCCGTTTGGTAGCCGACGAACCACCCCAAGCGCTGGTAGATCGTGCGGTGACTACTTGGATCAAGCACCAAAAATCACCCGACCAGATCAAGCAGGTGTTGCGCACGATTTTGTTTTCGCCCGAATTTACTCAAAACTGGGGCAAAAAGGTCAAACGTCCTTTTGAGTTGATGATTTCTTTTTTGCGGGCTACTGAGGCCCAAATTACGCCCCACCAGAATATGAATTACATGCTACACAATATGGGCTATATGCAGTATCAATGGCCCACGCCTACCGGGCACCCCGATGTGGCCAGCTATTGGGTCAACTCGAATATGATGCTCACCCGCTGGAATTTGATGTCTACTTTGCTGTTTGGGCGTCGTTGGCATCAATCAGTCAAATTCAATATCAAGCAACAAACCCCAGATTCGGCCAAAAGCGCCTATGAAATCACCGATTTTTGGATTAAACGGATTCTGAATGGCAACACCAAACCTCAGACTCGCAGCATGTTGGCCAACTTTCTGGCGGGGGGTGGAAGTCCGTCTGAGCCTCCATTTGGTAATCCTAAAGATGTAAACTTTCGCCTCAAAGCGATGGTGGCTTTGATTGGAATGACACCTGATTTTCAATGGCGATGATTTATTGCTATTGTTCCGCCTTCGGCTCATTGTTGCATTGCTCTATTGTTAAATGGTTGCGCGAGGCGATGATTAGATTCTTGTTTTCGCAAATATGATAATATCTATTGTTCCGCTGCGCTCATTGCTCTATGGTTAAACCGAGCCTTGGCGAGCTCAGCAACGCTAATTGTTGCGCGAAGCGTCCACTTTTCATTTTTCATTTTACGTTTTTCATTTAATTACTACCAACTCCTAACTAAAAAAACTATGGACTATCGACCGTGGACTATGGACTAAAGAAAACTCCCAACAAAAAAAATGACTTTGCAAAATGCTACAACAAATACCGACTTTGGAAGACATCCAAGCAACTGCTCAACGTATTGCTCCCATTATTCATCGTACTCCAGTACTCACCAGTCAAAGCCTGGATGCACTATCGGGTGCTCATTTGTTTTTCAAATGTGAGAACTTTCAAAAAATTGGGGCCTTTAAGATGCGAGGGGCCAGTAGTGTGGGTACTTTGTTGGATGAAGAACGTCGCCAGAAGGGATTGGCCACCCACTCTTCGGGTAACCACGCTCAGGCAGTCGCCCTTACTGCCAAAATGTTAGGAGTTCCAGCCTATATTGTAATGCCTACCAATGCTCCTCAAGTCAAGAAAAATGCGGTGTTGGGATATGGCGCTACGGTGATTGATTGTGCACCTACGATTGAGGCCCGCAAGGCTACACTGGCCCAAACGGTTGAGAAAACGGGGGCTTATTTTATTCCACCTTACAACGATTATGGGGTGGTGGCCGGACAGGCCACGGCGGCTCTGGAATTGCTAGACGAGGTGGAGGGGTTGGATGTGGTGATGGCTCCAGTTGGTGGAGGGGGGTTGATTAGTGGTACTGCGCTTGCTTGTCATTATTTACGCCCTGAAGTTGAGGTGATTGCGGGAGAACCCAAAAATGCTGATGATGCTTTCCGCTCGTTCCATTCGGGCCAAATTGAACCAGTAGCCACTGCTACCACCATTGCCGATGGTTTGCGAACTTCGCTGGGTGAAAAGACATTTGGAATCATCAAGGAATATGTAAACGATATTGTGACAGTGAGCGAAGAAGAAATCGTAACCGCTATGCGCCATATTTGGGAACGGATGAAGATTGTGATTGAATCTTCTTGCGCGGTGCCCTTGGCAGTAGTGTTACAGCAAGCAGCGCGTTTTAAGGATAAAAAAATTGGGATCATTCTTACCGGGGGTAATGTAGATTTGGGTAAGTTGCCTTTTTGATTGAATGATCAATTGAGCTATTAACATTGGTCAGGATATGATACTTTTCCTGTGACTGTATATTTTATCGTTAGCGGTGAACTCACCGCCAACGATATTCCAATACTCTGGTAACTAAACCTATAAAGTGCTATTTCGAATCTTTAGTTCTCTAATCTTACTTCAAAAATCTTAGGAAGCTTTCATTACTACTTTACCTATTTAAACCCCAGAGTACTAGCTTTGCTCTATACATCACAAAAAATTTCGCATTTGTCTTAAAACCCTGACCAGTTTTAAAAATCGTCTTATTTTGAACCTACTCCTTAGAAAACATAGCCCAAACCAAGTCGGAACGACCAAGTTTTCGCCGTCGCATTACTTGATGCAGATATCAAAAATTCTCGATTGTTACCCCACCTTGCTGATAATGATGCATCTAACCGACTTACTATTTTCACTTTTGCTCCTCCCTCAACTAACCAGCCAAGACCAAAGCTCTTAAATTGGTCTAAGAATCCTATCACAGGTCTTGGTCTATTTCCCAAATTTTCAGATTGATTCAAAGCAAAATTAAAACTTACTCCTGCTCCCAAAAAAGGCTTTATCCTAGCACTAGGTATTGCATACCTTACCAAAATAGGTATCTGCATTACTTTTGCATTCCAGTAGTAATTCTGCAAAGATGAATTCGCCTTTGAATCTATATTGTATTCATAATTCAAAAAATTGAACTCGATTGCTCCAAATACATGGTTATTTTTATCAAGGCTAAACAATGTAAATACTCCCCAGCCATTGCTATTTGCCTTACCTCCGTTTTTGAAACCATACAGAAATAAAAAAAGAAACTCG
>CALDJV010000343.1 GCA_937899305.1 uncultured Cytophagaceae bacterium | reverse complement strand
GCATGAAACAATCCTTTATTTTACTCCGACAATAAGCTTATTTATTACGTTAACTGGCAAATATGTGAATAATTTTACTCAAAATCAATTATTTACGAGCGGGGTTAATCGCTTGAATGAGGTGTAAAGAAGTATCCAGAAATACGATTTTTGGGCTCGCATTTCTTTCTAAATGAAAAACGGCCTCATTCAATTGTTCATAGAGTAAGGTGGTATTATCAACCTGAAGCACCTTGGAAAAGTTTTGTACAAATTGATATTCCTTGCCTCCCAATCTCACCAGTCTTTCGTCGCCCTGTTTCCAAACCAATGCCTCCCGGCAAATGCTTAAACCATAGTGTAACAAGCTTTTTTGCTGATCTTTGGGAAGTTTGGCAAAAGTATCGGTCAATGCTACCAATTCTCCCATGTCCTTTTTAAAACAAGTCCGCATCCACTCTACAAACAAATCATGTTGGGTGTTGTGGGTGTTTTCGAGCAAATGAAAAGCCGCATTGAGGTTACCATCCGCCATATATGCCACTTGCTGGGCTTTTTCGTCAGGCACCTGCAAGCGCTGCATCAGATAACGTTTGATTTCGTCGTCGGTAATGGGGCTGGTTTGTACGGCTTGTACCCGAGAAATGATCGTAGCCAACAATTGATTGGGGTTTTGACTTACCAACAAAAACAAGGTCTTTGGAGAAGGTTCTTCTAAAATTTTCAAGATGGCGTTGGCCGCCGAAATATTCATAAATTCAGGCAGCCAGAGTACCAATATTTTGTATTTGCTTTCAAAGGGCTTCAAGGAGAGTTGCTGAATAATGTGGCGACTTTCCTCTACTGAAATATTGGCTTGTTTGCTTTCGGCATCAATGTGGGCCAGCCAATCACTGAGGCTGATGTAGGGATGTTTGCCTAAAAAAGCCCGCCACTCTTCCATAAAATCCTGGCTTACTGGTTTAGAAGACACCTTTTTGGTAGTGGCCACTGGAAACACAAACGACAAATCGGGGTGAATCAGTTTTTGACACTTGATGCACGCCGGACACCGACCACAGGCGTCGTTGGCTTGTTTGTTTTCACAATGAATGTATTGAGCATAAGCCAAAGCCAACGACATCGCGGCTCCTCCTTCGGCTCCCCAAAACATTTGGGCATGGGCAACTTGATTCCTTTGAATGGCCTGAATCAATTGTTGCTTGATGTTGTCTTGTCCTATGATTTCTTCAAATCGCATGTTTTGGGTCGTTTTATTGTTCCACTATTTTACTGTGCTTGCCCCTCCGTGCCTGACAAGTTTTTACAACCCGTCATTTTTTGGGCACACAAACTTACTCAACTTCTGGTAAATAGGGAAATGGTGTTGATTGACTGAACTCATCATATCATTTCAGTATTTTGCTCAAGGATGGTAAAAATAAGTTATATATTTTAAGTAACGTATTCGCAATAACTGTCCGATTTAGAACAAATCCTCTTTACTGCCTTTCGTTATTTAGCCTTTGGCAGAGCTCGGCACAGCAAAGCTGTAGCCCAATGTCGTTTAGTTAAGCAAAATAATATCGATTAAAGAACGCTGATCAACGATTTGAGAAGGAGTCTGACGTCCTAAAATAGATGCAGCGAAGGTTTTTCCTTCATTATT
The DNA here is from genome assembly GCA_937899305.1 of uncultured Cytophagaceae bacterium. Classification (GTDB taxonomy): domain Bacteria; phylum Bacteroidota; class Bacteroidia; order Cytophagales; family Microscillaceae; genus Microscilla. Next base: position 17,257 of record CALDJV010000343.1, on the reverse strand, counting down.
CGACATTCGTTGATCGACATTCAAAATTCATTTTTGCCGTAGTAGTTCTTAACTTAATGACATTGAGCTGTAGCCATCGGTTTTATTGCCCGTAGCGGTGCTACGAACGCAAAAAATGCCTCAGTCAGTTTTGAGTATTCTGTCCTTAATACTCGACACTTATTTTGAACACGTTACTAAGGCAGATTCTTACCGGATTTATATTGGTTTGAGACGAAGCATTTAGCCCTCAACAGCGCTCCACCTTTTTGATTTAAACTAATGAAATTTTGCCAAAAGCTAATGGGAAAAATAACAAAGCTTCAAATCAAAAAACCGCAGAATGACATTCAAGCTCGGCGAAGCTCATCACTTCAAATCGGAAATACACCCTTGACTCGTTCCTTAAAATAGGGAATTTGAACTATTTCTTTTAATTTCGAGTATCAAATAAAAAAATCAGGAGGATTAGATGAAAGCAGTCATTGGGGTACCCGGATATTGGAAAAGCCGAGAAGAGATTGTAAAGCAAATTGTAGCCAACAATGAAGACTTTATATGTGCAGGTAACACCTTGATCAATACCCAAACTCAAGCTTTGTTTGAATTGGAGATATATCCACATGACCCCGACCTCAAAATATCATATACCTATTGTGGTCGTAAAACATTTACTGATGCCGATATCGCCGCAGTAGACCAACACACCTTGACAGTATACATCATTGGCGAAGCAGGTAATCCAGAATTGGCTCGGGAACTCATCAAAGCAGGGGGAGCATTGTTGAATGCAGGTGGCATTGCCGTAAAGATTGAATCTTCAGGGGTTGCGCATCTCAAAAAAGACTGGATGTACTTTGTAAAAAACGACGAATTGGTAGATTTATACAAAGCATTTGTAACAGTAGCCAAATCTACTCAATTTTATTTATCTTATGGGATGCAAGTATTGGGATACCCCGAAGGACAGGTATTTTTTATTGGTGAAGATGGCTTGAGTCGTGGAGAATTGCAGGTATTGGATGTTTTCTTGATTTCATTACTGATTGATGAACCCAAGCTCGAAAACGATCACACGTTTGGGTTGAACGCAGCGCAACCTAAATATACGCTCAAACACGTATATTACGATAAATACCCAGAAGACGACTTGTTCTTTAATCCTCAGGGCATATGGCAATTGCGAAACGACTAAAGACTAAACAAAAAAAATCAAAATGGGGTAGTTAAAACGATTCTGCCCTTTCATTTTCTTATTCAATGACATATATTATCTTTGAAAAGAAGAGTCTATATCACTTCACATTCTATTTTTGATTGACTAATATGAGTAAAGCAACTGAAATAGCTTCTCGAAGTTTTACCGAAATTATTCAAACCGAAAATTCTACCCGAATTCTTCATTTGATGATTCATAAACTTTTGGGTGAAGGGTGTACTTATGATCAAACCCACTGGCTTATACTCAATTGGTACAAAGATTACACAGGTGATGCTTCATTGGGGTATGTAAAGCATTATATGAAAAAAATTCAGCGACGTTTAAAGGTTTTTAAAAAACATCGCCCAGTACTAATTGGTTATCTTGAAGCCAATGATCTCGTAAATCTAGAAGCTTACGTGTATTATCTCTCTGCTTTAGGATACTCGAAGAAGAAAATATACGATATATTCAACGATTTTTTTGTTTTTGTAGAATACCACACCAAATATTCTACAGAGCAAGCCGATCAAATTGCGGATCATATACTTGATCGGCTCAGCGGCTGGAGCAGTAATCGACTATTGCCTCAGGAACCAGACGTACAATAAGTACTCTGTAAATTAATAATTTACAGAGTAATAAGTTAAAAAAACATAATTTATGCTTGACAAAGCAATTGACATGCCTGAATTGTTTAAAGCGATGGAATTTGCCGCCTTTAAACACAAAGATCAACGCCGTAAAGGTCCCGAAAACCTCCCTTACATCAACCATCCCATCCAGGTGGCTAACATGCTCATATCGGTGGGCCAGGAATACAATACCAAGTTGCTCATTGCCGCTATTTTACACGATACTATTGAGGATACTGACACGACCGAAGAAGAAATCCAGCATCATTTTGGCGACAAAGTGGCGGAGTTAGTGATGGAAGTAACCGACGATAAAAACCTGTATTGGGAGGCCCGCAAACAACTACAAATAGAAACTGCCCCCTTTGCTTCTTACGAGGGTAAACTGCTCAAAATAGCCGACAAAATATGTAACGTACGTGATTTGGTGATTAATTCTCCTCAAAAATGGACGCTGGATAGAAAGTTGGAGTACCTCGATTGGGCTTGTGATGTGGTAGAGGGTCTGAGAGGCACAAACGAACCGCTTGAGCAAACTTTTGACGAATGGATTGCCAAGGCTCGTAAGTTTTATAATGTAGGGTAAGTGGAGTTTTATTTAGTCCATAGTCCACGGTCGATAGTCCACAGTTTTTTTAGTTAGTAGTTGGTAGATCGTAGTTGGCGGTTTTCTTTAGTCCATAGCCTAAACCGGTTTGCCTGTTCCCCCTTAAACTACCAATTTTAAACCCTGCGTTAAGCATTTCGTAATTCACTCATAGTCAGTGATTTATCAATTTGGTAGTTAAAAGTCCACGGTCGACTAATTGAATGAAAAACGTAAAGTGAAAAATGAAAAGTGAACGCTTCGTGGAACAATAGAAATTATCACATTTGCAAATGTAAGAAAAGCTATCGCTTCGCACAACCTGAGGTCCTGAACGAACCAATAATGGTCTATAATTTTGCGACGCTTTGCGCAACCATTTAACCATATAGCAATGAGCGTAGCGGAGCAATATAACAATAGAACCATTTAGCATATCAACAAAAAAAACGGGAGCAATGCCCCGTTTTTTTCAACTAAAATATTTGAGTAACAATCGTTTATGGAGTTACAAGATTAGATTCCTCTGTGGTTGTTTTGTATTTTTTACAAGTACCTTTCCAAGCCGATGCTTGACGGTATTTGCAAGAAGAATAAGTGCGATACTTACAATTGTAACGCTTGACTTCTAATTTTTTTGCCGATTTCACAATGGCAGGAGCAATGTTATTTCCTACCTTTGTTGTAGCTGGACCTATCACATCTGCAGAAATGAAAAAGGCCGCAGTTGCTACCAAACAAATGATTGCTATAAATTTCTTCATGGCAAAATAAATCAGTAATTAAGACAAGTATTACATTGCAATAATACTAAAATTTCTTGTTTTTACCAAACTTTCAACACAACCCCCTACCAGAATATCTCAGGGTACATTTGTCATACTTTGGGTATTAAAAAAGCCTGTATTTCCAGGAAACACAGGCCACTGATTTATTAATATATGATCGGGTAAATTACTTAGATAATTTTTCGAAGCCATCTAAAATGGCATATACTTTTTGCATTTTAGCTGAAATTCCTTTGTTGCCTTTCCAGTGAAATTTAGCCAGAATACGCTTGCTACTGCGGGGGTCTTTGAGCCCTACCAAAACAAAATATTGAGTATCTTTTCCTTTGTATTGGGTAAAAACCAAATGTTGGCTAAACCCCCTTTTCTCACCCCTGTTTTGTTCATTCAGTATAACGCCTTTACCAATCCCCTTCATAGATTTGATCGCCCCTTGAGTAATGGCTTTGGAGCTAGCCCCACCTTGAGTCCAAGGAGTCAATTCCAGGTTTAAATCTTTGCTACTGGCTACCATTTTTTCTGGCGTTACCTTGGCAACTTTCCAATCTGGATTGAGCTTCACCATCAAGCGATGCTTTTTCCAAGGGTAGTCATAGTTTGCCATCTTTCCCTGTTTGTCTTGTGCGGTTAGTATCAAAGGGATAAACATTGCAAAAATGAATCCCCCGATAAACTTTTGTTTTAACATTTCATTCATTTGGATTGATTTACACTCTAACTACGAACAAAAACCAAAAAGTATGCGATTTTATGATAATTTCTTGCCTAAAAATAGACTAAAAGTGCATTCTTGTGGTTAAACCACTCAAAATGGGCTACCAATTTTAGCCCACACTTTTTATTTTCCTAGTACTCGTTTGGCACCAATAAATACTTTATACAAAGGTTGCTGCAAAAATTTCTCCAACGGCCAAATAGCTAGTTGATTGTTCTCCTTGGACAAGTGCACGGCTTGATTATCGCCAATGTATAGTCCTACGTGGGCTCCCCAGGCATTGTCGGTTTTATTCCAAAGCAATAAGTCCAAGGGCTGTAATTCGTCCACTTGTTCGGTATATTCACTGTCTTCCCACAAATCACTGGATCGCAAGTCAGGTATTGTAACCCCATGGTGTTTGAGTAACTCATAGGCAAATACTTGGCAGTTTGCCCCTCCTGTCAACCCATTCGTTTTGGGCGATCCAGGATAGTGCGCACCATTGTAGGTAACTTCGTAAAATCTATTGGGGATGTCTATTGTCATATGGCTATATTGCTCCGCCTACGGCTTATTGTTGTATTTTTCTATTGTTATATTGCTAAATGGTTAACGCTGCGCTTATGGCTAGTTCCTTCGGCTTTGCTCAGGACTAAAGGTTTTCGCAAATATGATAATTCCTATTGCTCCGCCTTGCATTACTATGGACTATGGACCGTCGACTGTGGACTAGATAAAACTACGATCTATCAACTCCAGACTACCAACTAAAAAATAAAAAAGGCACAGGAGCGAGTTCGTTAAACTATTCCAGCAATGCTTTACTAAAATACTCCTGTACCTATATCTTGGTACTGTGTTTTACTTAGGACACAACGGCTTCGTTGCGAATGCTTTGGATGAATGAATGTATATTTTCGTTTAAGTTTTCTCCCTTGGTCAACGCCTTGATAAATGCACTACCAATAATGGCTCCATCGGCATGGTGACAAGCAGTCTCGTAGCTTGTCCTATCAGCGATACCAAAGCCAATTAACCTTGGATTTTGCAGGTTCATTTGCGTAATGCGCTCAAAATAAGCTATTTGCTCCTCCGAAATAGAACCTGTTTTACCCGTAGTACTCGCCGATGATACCAAGTAAATAAATCCAGTGGTTAATTCATCAATCTTGCGAATACGTTCTTCTGAGGTTTGTGGGGTCACCAGAAAAACATTGGATAAATTGTACTTCTCAAATATTGGACGATACACTTCTTCGTACTCTAACATAGGTAGGTCTGGCAAGATCAATCCATCTATCCCCACTTCAGTGGCTTTTTTACAAAACGCCTCAATACCAAACTGAATCACAGGGTTGATGTACCCCATCAACAATACCGGCACTTGTACTTCTTTACGTAGATGCGCCAATTGTTCAAAAAGTAACTGCAAATTCATCCCATTGTCTAAAGCTTTTTGGTTACTTTGCTGAATTGTTTCCCCATCGGCAATGGGATCAGAGAAAGGCATTCCGATTTCAATGATATCGGCTCCCGCCTCTGCAGTGGCTTTAGCTACTTCAATGGTGTTTTCTAAAGAAGGGTAACCTGCTGTAAAGTAAATTGTTAGCAGATTTTTTGCTTTTTTCTCAAGAAGGTTGGTCAGTCTATTATTCATTACGTTTTTAAAGATCGTTTCTTATAAATACCAAAGATACATCAATTATTTACTCAAAACTAACGCTTTGTGCATCCTAACAAATACCTGTACTTATGAAGATCATTTTTTTAGACATAGATGGCGTACTCAACCATACGCTGTGGTTTCAAAGTGAAGAGAGAAAACTGGCTTCGGCTAATAACACGAATGCCAGGTGGTTTGATCCTAAATCGGTGGCCCTGCTCAATGAGCTCACTGATGCCACTGGTGCCTACATTGTCATTTCGTCTTCGTGGCGCGAAGGCTATGATTTGGAAGAACTTGTTGCTATTTTACAATCACAAGGAGTCACCGGACAAATCATTGATCGTACTCCCTCATTCACTTTCAAACAGCTTACCCCAGCGCCTTACTTGGTACCTCGTGGGTGCGAAATTCAAGCCTGGCTAGAGCAACACCGAGAGGAGCTCGCGGATAGACTTGCCAACGCCAAATACGTCATTTTAGACGACCAAAGTGATATGTTGCTTTGCCAACAACGCAATTTTTTGAAAGTTGATCCTTGGTGCGGCCTCACTCCTACCCTGATAGAAAAAGCCAAGATTTTATTGTGGTAAAGTGCTAAGTAATTCGTAAAAATAAAGTTTTATTTTTAGTCGCTAGTCGATGGTCAATAGTCCATAGTTTTTTTAGTTAGTAGTTGGTAGATCGTAGTTAATAGTTTTCTTTAGTCAATAGTCCATAGTAACGCGAAGTGGAACCATAGAAACGAATCATCGCTTTTCGCAACCACTTAGCAATGAGCGGAGCAATAGAACAATGGCCTATAACTTGTTGAAATCGAAGGGTTATTTTTTCAACTTTACTCATTGGGTTACCTTTTGGTGTAAAATGGATATATAGTTCTTTTAGTGAATGATAGTCCACGGTAATTAGTTGTCAATAGACGTGAATGAATGTTTACGTGAACTATTGACCATGGCATCAGGATCATTGTAAAGTGCAGCAGCATTGTGAGTAGTGTATTTTTTTGTACAAAAGTAACCAACGCTCAATTCATACATGACAAAACCCTTCATCAATGATGAACAACTGCAAAATCTCAAACAATTACTCCAATCCAACGATCGCACTAACCAACAATTGGCGCTTTCGTTACTTCGGGGCTTTCAATTGCCTCCGGATTTTCTAGACGAATTACGCTCCCGTTATCCCTTGGTTTGCTTGGCCTATGGGTTTTATCTGCCTTTTGAGGGTATTCGAAAAATCTCTTTGCATATTCACAACCAGGCTTTTCCGGCCAACTTGGGTAACTACAACAACCCCCAACTGGAAATTCTAGAACTGGATATGAAAGATCGTTTCTGCTATCTTCATGAGGACCCCATTCCTACTATTTGGCATTTCACCTCGCTTAAAAAATTGATGATTAAAGGAAACTGGTCGGTACATCGTCTTTCTTCGTCTATTGGGCAATTGCACCGATTAGAATCGCTTGATGTCATTGATTTTGGTTGCAATATGCATACTATGCCCGAGGAAATTTGTCACTTAACCCGGCTAAAACACCTCAGCTTCCAAGATTGCCGTTTAGAGCAATTACCCGCAAAGATTGGTCGCCTCAAAAACCTGGAAACCTTGAACCTTAAGGGCAATTGGTGCTTAGAGTGGCTCCCCAAACACATTCGGTATTTACAGAAACTCAAAATACTGGACTTGCGAGGCACAGGCATTCGGAGCCTATCGGGCATTGAGTCGGTAGTCGAGTATTTACCTCAGACTGAGATTTTGATTCATCCGTTGGATGTGCCAATGTGTGTATAAGTTTTTCGTGGCTTTTTGTTAAAAATGCAAAACCGGGTCTTGGCCCGGTTTTATTCATTCTTCAAGAAATTGCCCTATGTTTTAGGTTACCAACTCGCCTCAATAACCGAATATGAGACCAAATCCCCTCGAAATATCCAGTTTGGTTGGGGGTAATCTCTCGGGCAACCAAATGCGCGTAAATCACTCGGCTTGCCGCTGGGTAATGTACATGACACATATTTGGAAACAAGTGGTGAGCAATGTGGCAATTGAACCCGCCAAAAATAAAATTGGCTACTTTGCTAAACGGGTGAAAATCATTGGCACTTTCAACCTGATGCATCATCCACGAAGTATTTATCCTGAGCTTTACTTCAGGATAGAAGGTTTGCTCTACATGATGAGTAATGAGAAAGGTAAACAATAAAAACCACGACATGAGCACATGCATCAGCACAAAAGCACCTAAAATAGCTCCCCACCCAAAATGGGTAAATGTCATCGGAACAACCAATAAATAACTGATATACAATACTTTGAATAAGATCAGTTTCACCCATTCTTCCTTTGCGTGCTGCTCGAAGTACAAATTGGCTTGTTTTTTCCGAAAAAAGTATACCGGATCTTTGTAGAAAATCCAATACAACGTATAACTGGCATACAATAGTGGACCATACCAATGCTGAAAACGATGTAAGGGTTTGGGTGCTTGATGAGGCGACAAATGAATGACTCCCCCTAGCTCTAAATCAGCATCGTGTTCGTCTACATTGGGATAATGATGATGCGAATGCAGATGACGTTTTTTCCATAAATAACCATTGGCTCCTAATAAGCCATACAGTATTTCAAACCAAAAGTTATTGCGTTTTTTACTCTTAAAAATGGCATTATGTGACAAGTCATGGGCAAAGTTGAAACCTAGCAACAGCACCACAAAACCAAAGCCCACATAGGCCAACATCAACCCTATCAAGGTATTCGACCAGAAAATGGCCGCATACAACCCTATACTCAACAAGGTATAAAAGACCGCTTTCACAATGAGTTTTACTCGGGTATGTCTTTGTTTTTGTACCTCAGTCTGTACCGCTTGATGCATCTCTCGATACCACTGCTCGTGGGTCTCGTTTTTGGTGTGATGAGTGACATTAATGATTGGTTGCATGCCCCATTTGCTTTAAAAACCTAAAATGTGACAACAATGCCTGATGATAAGGCACCTCTTGGTATTCTATGCCATACTCTTGGGCAGTTTGACGAAAAATAGGCAGTATCTTGAGGTAATGAATATGGCAAATATTAGGCAACAAATGGTGCAAGGTATGGGCATTAAAACCACCCAGTGTCCAGTTGAGCAAACGACTTCCTGAGTTATAATCCAAAGAAGTAATCATTTGCAAGGTGGCCCAACTCATCGTCAATTCCCCAGCTTCGTTGGGTTCAGGATGCTGTACTCGATCCGATAAATGAGATACGCCCAATACTGCCGTAAAAATAATGGATACCATCGCATGGTTAAGCAAAAAAGCAATGATGACGGGCCCCCAGCCAAAGGGTAACCATAAGATAGGTACCACGATCATAAACCCAATGTATACCAGCTTAAAAAAGAACAGCTTGGCTATTTCTACTGCGGGTAGTTTAATCTGAATGGTACGGCTGCTCAAACCCAACGCCATGAGCGTTTCGCGAAACAAAAACCAATTGAGCGAATAAAATAAGTACAATACTGGAGCATACCAATGCTGATAACGATGATACCAACGACGGGACTGAGAATGGGTCATTCGAATGAGGGGATTATTGAGTACATCTATGTCGCTACCTTCTACATTGGTGTAGGCATGGTGCGACTCGTTGTGGTACTTCCCCCAAACATAGGCATTGTTGCCCTGAAGGTTGAAACTCATTTTGAATAACCAGTCGTTCCAGCGCTTGCTCTTTACAGCTACTCCGTGGGCCGCATCGTGCGATACATTGAAGGCCGTCAACAAGACAAAGAAACCCATCAGTAGATAATACACATAAAACAGGGTAATACTGGTGGTTTGTATCATCAAACAATAGAACAGTATATCCAAAGCAAAATACATGACGATTTTCGCTACCATGACCTGGTTGCCAGTACGAGCTTGCCCGCTTTCTTCAAAATAGGCCTGGATACGGTGACGCAGGGCTTGGTTGAACTCCACCCCTTGATCGTGTTGAAACTTTAGTTTTTTCATAGTGCAAATTAAATTATCGGTATATCAGCAAATGTAGCCAGTTCTACGAGTGAGCAGAAATCGCTTTTTGCCAATAAAAATCATAGTTTTGCAATATTTACCAATCCTAAAGTTCAAACGGTAGGTCTGTTACTGTATGTTGCAAAAATCCTTATCAATTATCTGTATTCAGAAAAATATCAGAATATTTATAGCATTGACTGGGATATATGTAAAATAAAATTTGACACAAAACATAGAATAGTATTCACCTGCATAGTGTTATGCTAAGCATCTCCCTCCTCCATCGCATTCAAAGTCTTCAATAAATCTTTACCCAATTTAAGTGTCCCATTGAGCAACAAATTGGTCATTTCTTCGATGCTAAAACGTTGGGTAATGTGCTGAGGGCAGTTCCAGGCGTAGGCTTGTACATTGAATAGCATCAAACGCTCTACCTTGATTCTCGATTTTTGGGCCTGGTATTCAGGTAAGATTAATTGTTGGGCTAATTCAGGGTGATCTTCAGCGGCCACAATTTCAGTTTCGGCCCAAATCTTCAAGCGCATTTTGCGTAAATAATCCATCAATATCAATGCTACTTTGTTATTGGCTTTGATGTTGCCTACTGACAAGTATTGTCGATTTCCTCCAAAATCGGCATAACCCAGTTGTTTGCTTGAGATTACTTTCAAAAAACCACGGGGCCCACCTCGAAATTGGACATAAGGCCAGCCGTTTTCGTTGCTGGTAGCCATATAAAACATGTCCAAACTTTCGATGAAGTCTTTTTCCCGATGATACAATTCGGTATATTCTACCTCTTCCATGCGTGCCATTTGTTGGCGGGATCCTTGCGCTTCTTGTACTTGCTTTACACTCTCGGTAAAAGCAATGTCAGTAAAATTTTTAATCATCATGTTTGAGTAATAATATTTACACTATTTTTCTCATCAACATTCGTCAATGGTAAAGGGTTCATTTTTTACCAAACGTTCGGTAATTATTTTTATAACCGTGAAATCCCTGCCATTTTATTGATTTTTTAATTTGCTCTTCTTTCTTTGCTTTATGGATATATTGAGCGTATTAGACATCATTGGTACTTTTGTATTTGCCATCAGTGGGTCGTTGGCGGCGGCCGAAAAACGGCTCGACTTTTTTGGTACTGCTTTCATTGGGTTCATCACTGCGGTAGGTGGAGGTACCATTCGAGACGTCATTTTGGGAAGTTATCCATTGGGTTGGGTAGAAAACATTGTATACCTCAACGCAATCGGATTGGGCATCTTGTGTGCTATGCTATTCCGCAAATATATCATTACCCTCAAGCGTACCTTTTCGGTATTCGACACCATTGGCATTGGAGTATTCACGGTATTGGGTTTACAAAAAGCCCTTTTGATGGGAGTACACCCTACCATCGCAGTATTGATGGGTATGGTGTCGGCGGTATTTGGTGGCGTCATCCGGGACACCTTGGTCAATGAGGTTCCTCTGATTTTTCACAAAGAAATTTATGCCATGGCTTGCCTATCAGGCGGGGTCCTCTTTATGATTTTACAACACTTTGGGGTACCTGAACCTTATACTACCATTAGCGGAGTAAGCCTGGTCATTCTTGTAAGGGTGATCGCCATTCGTTATGCATTACAAATGCGGATTTGGCGGTATGAAGAGAAAAAATAACTATATATTATGTTAAGTAAAAGATAACTCCTCAATTTTCCACAGAATATACCCACAAGGCTTTAGTTGCTACAGTACTACCTCAACTAAAATGAGTTCATATTGTTCTTTGCCTGTATTACTCTTATAGAACAATACAAAAAGGTATGATTATCGCAGTTTGTTATAATTTACTCTCCAATTTAAGCCTGTTAACTTTTATAAACTTGAATAACACTCAAAACCTATGAAGCATCTTATTATTTTATTTTCGCTACTTACACTTTACAGCTCCAAAATATCGGCTCAAAACTCTGAGCAACAGCTCTTACAAAGTGTCATGAAAAGCCTACCCAACTCTTTGGAGATTTCGTATCTGATCAAAGACGTAGGCATTGAATTTCATAAAAACTTACTCAATCCAGTATCCAACGCTCAATTTTATCGCACTCCTTCTCAACAAGCACTCAACTTGGGCGTTTACAGCACCGACTTGGGCTACATCAACATTTACCATGAAAACGCCAAGGCCAAATCGCAGGCTTTCATTCACCTCACCGCGGTCAAACGGTTGGCTGATAGTTTGCATTCGGTAGATTTATTCAACTTTGAGATCATTCAACGCCTGGTACTGCATAGCAACGAATTGGATTCTTTGTTTGACATTACCAATGATATTTTTGCCAAACTAGACAAGAAGTTTCGTGAACAAAAACAACCCGAACTCTCCTTGTTGAGTTTGGCCGGAGGTTGGGTAGAATCGATGTATCTGACCGTAAGTATGGATATAGAAAAACCTAACCGAGTGCTTACCCATGAAATTATCGCCCAAAAATTGATTTTAGAGCAAATCGAGGCCTTGCTTTCGTTTTATGATCGTAAACCTTACGTCCGTAAAATGATTATGGAACTCAAAAAATTGCACAAGATTTTTGATCAGGTAAAAACGACCCGACAAGTGACTCGTAAACGGTCGGATGGTACTTTGGTAATAGAACAACAAAAAGAAGAGATTCCGATGAAAGTACTCAAGCAAATTTTTAAAGAAATTACTATTTTAAGAAACCAGATTATCCATCCCAGTAATTAAAACTGGCTTTAAAAATTTAAAGTTTTCCTTCTTTGGCTGGCCTATTGACGCATTCATTTTGATTTTTTTCATTAACTTTCAACCAAAATCACAAAGTAGAATTTATATTTTTTATGCTAACAAAGAAACTTTTAACAGGAGCACTGTGCCTTATCGCCAGCTTTAAAATAGGCGCACAAACATTTTCCGAAGTAACTGACCCCGTAGGGGGTACTTCCAGTTTTTTAGGGATTTACAATGGAACCCTGGCCTGGGGCGACTATGATAATGATGGAGATCTTGATTTGGTGATTGCTGGATTTAACATTGTAAGTGGCAACAACACTGCCACGACTCAAATTGTGACAAGACTATACCGCAACGACAATGGGTCTTTTACCGACGTAGATGCAGCATTGACTGGGATACAAAAAGGAGATTTGGCTTGGGGAGATTATGACAATGACGGGGACCTGGACTTGGTGGTTACCGGAGAGGACAGTGAACGCAATACCTTTGCTCGTTTGTATCGCAACGAAGCTGGTTCTTTTGTAGACAGTGGCATTGGCATTACTGCGGTATCTTCTAGCTCGGTAGCTTGGGGCGATTACAACAACGATGGCTTTTTGGATTTAGTCGTAACAGGTACCACGGATGGTTTACCAGCAGGAGCCAGTACCATCATTTATCGCAACGATGGGCAAGGGAACCTGAGCAATAGTGGCATCGATAACATTCCTGGATTTTACAATGGCTCCATCAGATTTGGCGATTATGACAATGACGGGGATAGTGACCTTGCCTTCATTGGCACTACCAATGGCTTCTCTACTGGGGTGACTACCCAAATTTATCGCAATAAAGGCAACGGAACTTTTGAAAACAGCAACATCACTGGGTTTAAAGCAGTGGCTTGGGGCTCTATCAGATGGGGCGACTTTGACAATGACAGTGACCTTGATTTGTTGGTAACTGGATGGGACAGTACGCAGGCAGTTACCAAAATATACCGAAATGACTTGGTAAACGACAGCATTGTTTTTACCGACCTCAATGCCAATGTGGCTCAGTCTAACGAGGGAAAGGCCCTTTGGGGAGATTACAATAATGACGGTAATTTAGATATTTTGCTCACTGGTCGTAACGATTCACTCCGTCAAGTATATGCATTGGTATATCAGGGAGATGGTGCAGGAGGATTCAATGTATTGGCGGCAGATACTTCAGCCAGAACCATCACTGAGGCGCAAATAAGTAGTGCGGCTTGGGGTGATTTTGACAATGATGGAGACCTCGATATTGTCATTGCGGGACTGGATAGCCTCAGTTTTGATGGCCAAACCAAGCTTTATCGAAATGGCACTACTGGCTTTACCGTCAATACTGCTCCTAATGCTCCTACTGACCTCACGGTGGCGATTGATCCGGCTGAATCCAATAATTTGGTGATCAACTGGACCGCTGGCACTGATGATACCACTCCACAAGATGCCCTTACTTACAACATCAGGGTCGGGCTCAAACCAGGAGAGCAACAAACGCAATCTCCTCATTCGGATGGTACTACCGGGTTCCGACAAATTGTAAGCCAAGGCAATGTTTTTGGGGGAACGACCTGGACTTTGCGTAACCTGGAATGGGGAAAAACTTATTACATTAGCTTACAGAGCATTGATAATAGTTTTGCGGGTTCTGAATGGTCGGAAGAGGTATCCATTACCATTGATCCAGGCATCAATCGAGAAGCTTTTTTGCCCAATACTTTTACCCCTAATGGTGATGGTACCAACGATTTTTTCAGGGTGGTTACCCACGAAAATGTAGATGAAATTAATTTCCGAATTTTTAATAGATTGGGTACATTGGTATATCAAACCAGCGATGTAAACGAAGCAACCAATTTTGGCTGGAATGGTAAATTTAAAGGCAAAGACCAACCCGCTGGAGTATACCTTTGGTATCTCACTGGTAAGTTTAGCGATGGTACCAATATTCGTTTCAATGGAACTAACAATGGTAGTGTCATCTTATTTAGGTAAGTAGTATTGGCTACAAATCAGGTAAACATTTGTCAACGCTGCTTTAGATGACTCCATTTTCAAAACAAGCTCAAGCAGACCTTAACCATAAACAAATCAAACAATGAAATCATTGCAAAAAATATTGGTCATTATCTTGCTGTGGATTACGCTCTACACTCCCCAATCAGCCATCGCCCAAAACATCCAATATTCACAGTTTCACCATAGTCCAATTATGCTCAATCCAGCGGCAGTAGCTATGAAAAACGAAATGTTGGTCATGCTCAACTACCGCACCCAGTTTACCCAGGGAGGTCAGGCTTTTTCTACCCCAATGTTTTCTTTTGTGCTGCCCTTTATCAGTAAACAAGACAAGACCAGTGGCACCTTTGGTAAAGTAAGTCGGGTACATCGCTGGGGGGGACTTGGCGTATCGCTTTTACAGGATTCGCAAGCTGCAGGAGATCAAACCAAGCTGCAAACCACTGGGGGGCACCTTACCTACGCACACAACATAGATATTGGAGGATTGAGCCATTGGAGTATGGGAATGCAAGTAGGCTATTTTAGTCGTCGTTTAGTGGATGACTTTACCACCGAGAGTCAATTTACCTTTGGTGGCATAGATCCATCATTACCCACCAATGAAAACCTGGTAGGGAATTCAGTCGGATTTGCGACTTTTAGTGCGGGTACGATGGTATATTCAGACGACAAGCATGCGCGTATTAGAAATTATTTAGGCGTCTCAATCTATAATTTTAACCAACCCAATGTTACTTTTTTTGAAAGAGCTGCTGGCCAAAATACTGACTTGTTGCCGTCCAGATTGATTGTAACGGGTGGAGTAAGGGTATTAGATTACGAAGGCATCACTAGCCAAATCACGCTGCAACCCAATGCCCGTTGGATTTTACAAGGTCAAAGTAGTCAACTCAATGTGGGAGTTTTAGGAAAAATTTACCCTAAATACGAAGAAGATCCCTACACTAGTCTAGGCTTTGGACTATGGTACAGTCTGGATAATGCTTTGATCCTTTCGTTTGAATACTACAATCCTCATTTCATTATCGGATTGAGCTATGATTTACGTTTTGGCTCTAGTCTGCCCTTCAACGAAAGTAATGGCATTCCTGAAATTGCGCTGGCTTTCCGAAAAATCATTCAACACAAACGAAAACTGTATCGCACTAGCATAGATTAGCACTCAAATACCCACAAAAAAACCCGATAGACAAGTTTGTTTATCGGGTTTTTTATTATTGAATGGGTGATTAATGCAAGGCAGCCCGCAGTTCTAACCCTTGTAAAATTTTGGCTTCCTCTTCTACCATGTAAGCCAAACGGGCTTCTACGTCTTTTTCGGATAGGTAACGTAGGGCCATATCGATAAAACTCTCACCATGGCGCGCCTCCGATTCCCATAACCTTTGGTAAAAAAGCTTTAAATCCGGATCTTGATCAGCATCCAGCG
This sequence comes from uncultured Cytophagaceae bacterium, assembly GCA_937899305.1. Taxonomy (GTDB): domain Bacteria; phylum Bacteroidota; class Bacteroidia; order Cytophagales; family Microscillaceae; genus Microscilla. The sequence goes on along the minus strand of CALDJV010000343.1, from coordinate 1,487 downwards.
CATCGGCTATCATCTTGAAACGCTCGCAACCTCGCCACTCTACCAAAGAGGCTAAAATCAGTCGATCCATAAACCGCTCTTCTTTGGTAGAGCGACACAAACTGACCAAACGTTTGATGTACATATCTTTGGCCATTCCCTCAGGCAAATGCACCCCTCTCCGCTCCATAATTTTGTATACTTGCTTGAAGTGTTGCAACTCTTCAACTCCAATGTCTATGAGTTCAGGAATGATTTCTACTCGGTCAGGAAACTTCGCAACAAAACTCATTGCCATGGCCGAGGCCTTGCGCTCACAGTCGGCGTGGTCTTGTAAAAACGAATCAAAATCATTCAGTACCGTTTCCAGCCAGTTTTGACTAGAGGCTACCTGAAGCATATTTATATCGTATTCCATTTCTGTAATGCTTTATTTAAATTACATGGGCTTGATGCCCTCAGCCAATAAGTACAATACCGCCATCCGCACTGCTACCCCATTTTCTACTTGTTCGAGAATGATTGCATGTTCTGAATCGGCTACATCACTATTGAGCTCTATTCCCCGGTTGATGGGTCCCGGATGCATAATGGTAATTTTTTTGTCCAGGCGATCCAAGCGGCTCTTGTCGATGCCATAATACAATGAATACTCCCGCAGAGAAGGAAAATATTTGATTTGCTGACGCTCGAGTTGGATACGCAATACATTGGCTACATCACACCATTCCAAAGCCTTTTGTACGTCTAGTTCTACTTTTACCCCAAGCGATTCAATGTATTTGGGCAGCAGGGTAATTGGACCACACACCATGACCTCAGCACCTAGCTTTTGAAAAGCGAAAATATTAGACAAAGCCACCCTCGAGTGTAGAATGTCTCCTACAATCACAATTTTTTTACCAGCTACTTCTCCAAGTTTTTCGTGTACCGAAAAAGAATCTAACAAAGCTTGAGTGGGGTGTTCGTGGGTACCATCACCAGCATTTACAATGCGGGCCTCTACTCTTTTGGCCAAATAATGAGCTGCCCCTACACTCGAGTGACGCATCACTACCATATCTACTTTCATTGCCAAAATATTATTGACTGTATCTAGCAGCGTTTCGCCTTTTTTGACTGAGCTACCCGAGGCCGAAAAATTAATCACATCGGCCGAAAGACGCTTTTCGGCCAACTCAAAAGAAAGTTTGGTACGGGTAGAGTTTTCAAAAAATACGTTGGCAATGGTGATGTCCCTCAATGAGGGAACTTTTTTAATGGGGCGATTGATCACATCTTTAAAATGGCTTGCCATCTCAAATATGCGTTCTATATCATTTTTTGATATGTCTTTGATCCCTAATAAATGCCGCATGTCGTGAGTTTTAACAGGTTTTGGAGGTGGAGCCGAGGGGAATTGCCCATTTAATGGACTCGGCCTCCATATTACTGCCCCGCAAGTTCGGCAATTTGATTTGTTTTAATCAAGTTCGTACAAATATTTTTTAGATTAACGGGTAAATTCT
>CALDJV010000342.1 GCA_937899305.1 uncultured Cytophagaceae bacterium | reverse complement strand
GCTATTGGAGCTATTAACAGTTTTATAAAATAGAAGGGGGCGAACATGTTGATTATAGATTCATCATTTTAAAGTAGAAGTAATGATCTGGAGAAAATTGTGAGGGTATATGATTTTTTAGAACTGACAAGTTTCAAAAACCAGTCAGTTCTGGAGTAATACTTACAGTAATTTGAGAAGTACTGCTTTTAGTAAGTTTTGGTCATACTTTGAGGAACTACCAAGGTATAATTGGCCAGGTTTTTATTTTTTTTGGTAAGTGCATCAATATTCGCCTGACTTACTGTAGCCACCGTGACAATTTTCAGCTTTTTGCGTTTTTGTTTCAAATACCAGCTAATGCCTTCAAAGTTATTAGAGTGGTAAGTTCCATTATAATGTATCAAGGTTTGCCCTTTCTTGAGGTTTTTTAGAATAAAATGAGCCATAGTAGCATCTTTGATGGCTTGGGCTTTGGCAAAGTTTTCAGGTTTCATTTTCATACTACTACCGTGCATGCCTCCCATCATTTGAATGAGGTTGGCATAGCCAGGCAAAGTAAGATCTACCTTAAACGGCAAGGGAGCTATCCATTTTTTGGCTTTTGAAGAAAGTTTGTCCAATCCTTCGGGGCCCTTGCGTGAAACTACGCTGGCGTATCTTCTGGGGATATTGGTAGCAATGAACTGCATTTTATTTTGGCGGGCCAAGTCTACCAATGGGCGGTAGTCGGTTTTGTAATTGGGCCATAAGCGAGCGTCACTTTCAAAATTTTTACGGCTAATCATTTTTTGTACATACTCGTTCAGTACCTCTTGATTATCGGCTTCGAACATTTCGGCTCCCAATAATAAATTTTGTTTTTTTGCTGCGTACAAGTCTTTGGTTACCTCTAGTTGGAGCCAATGGCTGATAGGGTTGTTATGCAACTCTCCAAAGAGTATCACATCGGCTTGTTGGAGCTCCTTGAGCATGGCGTCGTAAGTGGTTTTGTCTCCGGCTTTATTAAACAACTGATACGCTTTTTTGGCAGGTACAAATGCGACCAAAATCAAAATGGCCAATCCTAATAGAATATTGGTAAAACGCATATTTTCGTCTTTATGATGGTGTATTAAATTACAGATCGAGCTGGATTTTGAGGCAGGGTGTGACCAATAAGAAGCGATCCTCATTCAACCTCCCTGACCAAAACAAATGTAATAATTTTTAAACTTATGGTAATACACTTTGTGGGGTTTCATTTGTCCATCATCTTGCCGAATATAGGCCTTCAACACGCCTTTGGGTTGTAACGCGAAGGGTTCAATAATCAAGTCTCGGTTAAAGAAGAGTTGTCGTTTAGAATGAATTTTATACAAAGTTTCTTTGGCACTCCAATATACCGTGATTTTATCCAGGTCACCTTCTACCGCCTCCTGCTCTTCGGGTGAAAATACCCGATGGTAAATTTTGAATAACTTTTCCCGAATCATCTCTACGTCTATTCCTACTACCTTCGATTGATGTACAATGCCCACGGCGTAGCGATCGGTATGTGAAAGAGAGATATTATATGAGGCATCCGACAGGTAAGGTTTGTTATTGGCATCTTTGAGAATGCCAAAATACTCCTCTTCTCTTTGTTCCAACAATTGTTTGATCACCAGGCGAGCCGCCGTTGATTCACATTTCTTTTTCTCATGTTCAATGTAATTTAAATACTTGGCTTCGGAAGCACGAGGAGACAGCAAATCCAACAGTTTCCGAGAGTTTTCTTCAATTTCCCAAATTCCCCAACTACATTGAGGTTCTTGATGCTCAATATGTATCAGCGGCATTGCATGCTTATTTGTGGTAATTACCCGATGGGTAATTTTAAATGAATGAGTGGTTAAGGCTGATTGTGATAATCTACGAGCAAGTTACGGAAAAAAAATCAGACTAGTAATTTGTGGTGGATTTGTGTATGGTTTTCTCGAGTGGTAGCAACCTAAAACTCCTTGTTTTGGGCGATCTGTTGTACTTCCTCTAATGATAGCTTGGTGACTACCGCAATTTTCTCCAGACTTAGACTCCCTTCTTTAATGAGCTTGATGACCATATCTATCTTCCCTTCTAACTTCCCCTCCGCATATGAAGTATCCAGCGAGTTTTTAAGGTCTCTCAAGTATTTCAAGGTATTGCGATAGGCCAATTGTTCGGTAGGGTTAAACTGGGCGATTTCGGCGGCATTGAGGAGTTTTTGAAATATACGTTCCTGGAGTGCTATTGGGCGGTGCTGTAACTGCCCTAAATTCTTTAAAATAAACATCCACTTATCATAGCGATTTTGTAATTGTTGTTCCGTTTTGTTGAATTTAGGCATCTCCAAATAGATAAAATGTAGTTTGTCATAAAATATCGTTTGGGTAGACAAATCTACAAGTTGTACCTGATGATGGAATGTAGGATCTTTTTCATCAAATACAAAATCCATAATGGCAATGGTATATACTGTTTTGAGTTCAAAATTCCAGTAACCAGTCTGGGCCTGTTCCTGAATCGGAAAAGTAGCGTAATAAATGCTGCTATCTTTGAAAAACTCTTGCTGGGCTTTTTGCAATTCTACAATGAACTTCTCGCCATGTTCATTTTCACAATACAGGTCAAAAATAGCCTTATGGTCTTCAGTGCTACTGGGCAAATGCTCGTTTTTCAAATAAGTGAGCCCTTTGATTACTTGTTTGCCTTTGAGCAATTCATTCAAAAAATCAATGAGCAAATCTTTATTCACCTCTTCTCCAAATAGTTTTTTGAATCCAAAATCGGTAAAGGGATTGATGAACTTTTCCATATCATAAGGAGTATTGAGTAAACCAGAAAACAATGGTGTAAAAATAATCATTTTTCATTTCAACTATTGAACTTGAATAAATAAGTATTTTTTTACTTTTGAGATATGAGCAAAATAGAAGTTTCAAAGATTTCTACCCTGACTGGACACCGTGATTGTGTGTATGGATTGGCCCCCAGTCAGCGAGCCAATATTTTTTTTTCGGCCGATGGCAATGGCTTGGTAGCCCGCTGGGACCTGGAAAAACCTGAGATTGGCGATATGGTAGCTCGAGTGCAAAACTCAGTGTATGCCTTACATTACTTGGGAGCCAACAACCAATTATTGGTAGGGCAAAATTTCGACGGATTGCATTTGATAGACCTAGCTTCCAAAACCGAGGTAAAATCTATTCAACTCACGGGTAGCCAAATATTCGACATCCAAAGCATTGGCGATTTGATCTTGGTAGCAGGGGGCGATGGAGTCGTGATTGCGGTAGATTTTGAGCAATGGGCGGTACGTAAACACCTCAAGGCATCTGATAAAAGTGCTCGAGTCATCGCCATTCACCCTGATCAACAAAGCTTTGCCGTGGGCTACAGCGATCACCACATTCGTATATTCGATACCACATCACTTGATCTACTTCACACCATTCCAGCCCATCAAAACTCGGTGTTTGCGTTGCGTTATTCAGTCGATGGTCACTTTTTGCTCAGTGGTAGCCGCGATGCCCACCTGAAGGTATGGGCAGTAGACCAACAGTATCAATTACAAGAAGACATTGTAGCGCATATGTATGCCATCAACTCGATCGCCATGAGCCCCGATGGACAGCATTTTGCTACTGGTAGCATGGACAAATCCATCAAGGTATGGGAAATGGACACTTTCAAGCTTCGTAAGGTGATCGACCGGGCACGCCACGCGGGCCATGGTACTTCGGTAAACAAACTGTGGTGGTCACCTTATCAAAACTACATTGTTTCGGCCAGCGATGACCGAACTGTATCGGTTTGGAGTTTGAAATTTCCATAATTTGCGTTAACTTGCTAATTGTCAAGGGGCGGAAAATGATTTTTCTCACCTTCATGGGTAACTTTTAGGCAACCAAAACCAAAGAATTATGAAAATTACTCCCATCGAGATCAAAAAGAAAGATTTCGCCAAGCAGAAAGGCTTCCTGAAGAAGGGCTACGACAAAGAAGAAGTAAGCCGTTTTTTGGAGTTTTTGGCCGAACACTGGGAAAAAATCCTGGATGAAAACAAAGAATCTAGCATCAAGATTCAATACCTAGAGAAAGAAATTAGTACCTCTCGCGAAAATGAGGATGCGTTGTTCAAAACCCTCAAAACAGCTGAGGAAGCAGGGGCCAACCTGGTAGACCAAGCCCGTCGCTCGGCAGAGCTCAAAGTACAAGAAGCTCAAATTAAATCAGATGTTATTGTCAAAGAAGCGCAAAATCAAGCCCGTAGCATTGTACAAAAAGCCAATGCTCGAGCCCGCAATGTGCTGGACGAAATGTTGGAAGAATTGCGTGACCGAGAGCGGGATTACAAGGCGTTGGAAACCTACCGTGATAATTTATTACTGGAAATTAGGACCTACATCAACGAGTCGCTGGAGAAAATTGATCGTTTGGAGTCTAAAACATCCAGTGATTATTTCAAAGAAAAAATTGCCGAAGCTCAGCAAATTCTAGAGGAAAAACAAGAGTTGTTGGACCTCGAAAAAGCCAAAGTATTACAAGATGACGATGAAGAAGTACAACCTACCGAAGTAGAGGCCAGTGTAAGCGAAAATGGCAGTGCCGAAGAAGGATCATTCTTTGATAAAATTGGCTAAAACGTATTTAAAATCACGAAGGGCACCATCTGCCCACTCATTTATTTGGTTGAAACAAAACTAAAAGTTTTATTCGCGTTTTTGATGTCTGATAGTCAGGTCAATTAACGTTAATTATTTTTAATAATATGGGCTTTATTTCACTAGAAGGTCTCGAGTTTTTTTCTTATCACGGAGTCTACAAAGAAGAGCAAACCATTGGTAACAAATACCGGGTAGACATTACCATAGAAACGGATTTTTCGGAAGCTGCTGCTGAAGACAAGATTTCGGGGACAGTACACTATGGTGAATTATATAAAATCATCGAGGAGATTATGAAACACCCCTCAAAGCTTCTTGAAAACCTTGCACATCGGGTTGTAGAAGCTACCTACCAAAAGTATCCTGACATTGCCTCAGTAGAAGTTAATGTGGCTAAGTACAACCCGCCAGTAGGTGGAGTTTGTAAATGGGCCAGGGTAAATTATAAGAAATAACGATTACGTTATTGAGGCGATCAATGCGGTTGCTATGTTGTAGGGGCTATTTGATAACCTATCATCCTATCATCCCTTCTGTTTTGGTTTTGCTGAAAGGAGACCAATATATTCACAACTTCTCACTCCATTGTTCAGGTGTATCGTTGATTAATTGTATGCCTGAACGTTGACTAGTAAAAATGAAAAAAAAGCAACAAGCCATTCGCGATCAATACGTAGCTCAGGGAGTAGATACTTACTATCAGCAGCACGGCGATACTTATGAAAACCCTCACTTTGCCCAAATTGCTACTTTGTTGGAAAACAATCAAGCTCAAGTTGACTATACCAAAGTGCTTGATTTTTGCGCTGGTGGAGGAGAAGTAACCCAAGTACTGCAGCAACTAGGGCATACTCATATGCTGGGCTGTGATCCTTACACTTATGATTTGTACGCTCAAAACACCCAATGCGATTGCTTGCGGTATAATTTTCAGGAAGTGATCCAAGGTAAATTGAATCAAGCGCTGGCCACCCAAACATTCAGCAGCATTGTTTGCAGTTTTGCAATGCATTTGTGTCCCGAAAAACAATTGTATCCATTGGTATTCAATTTATTTCAATTGACCCATCAACTCATCATCATTACTCCTCACAAACGCCCGGTTTTAGAAGAAATCGGTGAGGTGAGCCTCGAATACGAAGATTATACTTTGACTGAAAGAGGTAAAAAAGTGAAACTAAAAAGTTATCGTTGGGGATGAATATTGGCTTAAATAACGATGCGATAAGAAAGAGAATGACTAAAAACTATGAAATACAAGTTCTTACCATTTCATAACCAATCCTGACAGGTTTCCAAAACCTGTCAGGATTAAAATCACCGATTGTAAAAGGGATTTATTTCAAATAAATTCATCATTAAAAAACGCAGTTTACTTTTGTTCCACAGTACTAAAGAAACCCTTAAATAAAAAAATCCGCTACTTTCCAGCAGCGGATAAAAGGTATTTTGGTTGAAAATTTAAACGTTGGTTTCTTTGAACTGGACAAGCATTGATTAATCCACCTCAATGATCACGTCGTTGGTCAACGGATGACCCACGCAAGTCAAAACCAGCCCCTGTTCTATTTCTTTGGGCGATAGGGCATCATCCTCGTCCATGTATACTTTACCTGAAGTACAACGACCCAAACACGAAGTACAAATCCCACTTTGGCAAGAAAACGGCAAATCTATGTTATCATCCAAGGCAGCGTCTAAAATACTTTCTTTGGGAGATACCGTTACTTGATGCTCTTCACCGCTGTATTTGATGGTAACTACGCGTTCTACAATGCCTTCTACTTCGTTTCCAGCACCTTTTTGAGCATCCTCGAGACTTACCCCAAAGCTCTCTTTACGTAGTTTGTCCTGAGGTAATTTATACTTGGTAAAAGCCAGTTCGATTTGCTCCATCATACCAGCTGGCCCACACATAAAATACTCACGAGGTTTGAATAGTTTTTTGGGCAAACTTTTCAAAATGGTTTGAACCATATCTGGATTGAGCATCCCTTTGTAACCATCCCAACCTGAAGGAGGATTTTCCAATACATGAACTACGTTGAGTTGCTTGCCATACTTGGCCTTCAAATCTTTAATCTTTTGTTTGAAAATGATCGCATTCTCGTCGCGGTTAGCGTATACCAACGATACCAGCGAACTAGATTCGGTATTTAGAATACTCTGCATCAGCGACATCATCGGGGTAATGCCACTTCCGCCTGCAAACAACACTACGTGGCGTTTGTTTTTCTTTGTGATCTCTGTGGTAAATACCCCAGCTGGTGCCATAACCTCGATGGTATCTCCCGCTTTGATGTGGTCATTGATATGGTTAGATACTTTGCCACCTTCCACTCGTTTTACCGTTACGGCTGGGTTGGCATCTATGCCTGGGGCAGTACACAACGAATAAGCCCTACGTACTGATTCGCCTTCGATGTTGAAGATCAAAGTCAAAAACTGACCTGACTTATAATGAATAGGACCCGCTTCAGGTTGTTCAAAAATGACTGAAACTGCGTCCTGCGTCTCGTTTACGACTTCTTTTACCTTAAGTTGATAATTATTTGAACTCATATAATCAATTCAATTTCTCTTTTCCAAGTTAATAACAAGCCAAACCCATGAAGGGTTATGGATTTGGCCATGTTTTGGCAAAACTACGGATTATTTTCCTTTTGTCCTGCTTCAAAGAAATGATTGAGAAATATCAGGCTGACTTGATTTTACCTTACAGTTCATTTTTTATGAGCTGTTACCTTACTTTTTCAAAATAAATATCCTTGGCACGTGCTCCTGATATTTTGCAACCCGTGACCTTGTTTTGAGCATTTCTTACGAAAGTAAGTCGCTGCAAAAAGAAACTTTGTCCAATAAAAATGTCCGGCTGAAAAGGGTCACACCCAATATCCGCATTTCGGACGTGCTGGGCTACCACCTTACCATCTTTGAGCACCAAGGTATAGGTGGTTCGGAGTTCAGGACTGTAATATTGTCCTGTAAATTGCTTCAAGTCAATATTTTTTAGATCAAATGCCACCGTTGGAATACGTGGAGCAATGTATTCAAAGTCTCCTTGCCAATAATGAATTTGTGCGGCTGGTTTGTTCCCTTTTAAGCGAGGAAATATAATTTTATACTCACCTTCTCCCAACATGAATTCCCGTGCCGAAATGGCATTGAGCGGGGTCAAGCCAGGCTGCGCGGTTACTTTTAATTGCAACCCTTTTGGGGCTCGTGACACTGAAAAAATAAGTCCTGGTTGAATGGCGTAACTTCCTACATAAGCCTGCAACATGGCTTGAGTGGGCTTTTCTGATTTACTTTTATGCGGGGTAGTTTTAGTAGATGCGGGTAATTGAAGGTACCAATCGGCTATTTGCTTGACATATCGTATGATGTGCAACCCTGAGGATCGGGCATTAGAAAGCACCACAATTGAGAATTTTTTGGTTGGAAAGCGCATCACATAAGCCCGGTAGCTCGCGATGCCTCCCCCATGAAAAACACATTCTAACCCTTTGTAAGTCTTTATTTCTTGCCCCAGGGCGTATCGTAGCGTATCGCCATTGTTTAATATACCTCGAGTTTTCATTTTTTGGAACAAAGCCTTGGTACCTACTTTGGGTTGCACAAAATTCAAGGCCCATTTACTCAAGTCATTCAGGGTAGTAATCAACCCAGTAGAACCATAAATAGCAAAATTCAAGTTATTTCTTCGGAACTCCTGGTTGTTGATGGCCCAATAAGAAGGCGCCAAGTTTTTGATGATCCGGTTAGGTTGGTCAAACACCGTAGTATAGTTCATTCCTAAGGGCTTGAAAATGTGTTGGGTAGCAAAATTGAGAAACGATTGACCTGAAACATTTTCTACTATTTTGGCCAACAACATATAACCAGCATTACAATATTCGTAGGTACTTCCGGGTACAAAATTGAGCTGTTTTTGTCGTTGTACTAGTTTTACCATTTCGTCAAAAGTAACCTCATCACCTTCTTTAAAGCCTACCAAATGGCTCAGGTCCCCGTTGTCTCGTAAACCACTGGTGTGGTTGAGCAAGTGTCGAATGGTGACTTTATGGGCGAATATGGGGAGCTTGGGCAAGTATTTTTGGATTTCGTCTTGCAATGATAACTTGCCCTGTGCTTCCAATAATAAGATGGCAAAAGCAGTGAACTGTTTGGAAACCGAGCCCACGTGAAAACGGGTATCGATTTTTATAGGCAGGTCATATTCTAAGTTGGCCATGCCTACTGCTTTTTGGTAAACTACCTGCTGGTTTTGCATCACCGCAATGGCCATACCGAGGCGATGCTTACCCGCCCAGTTTTGAAGCAAACTATCTACTTTCTTGGCCAAGTTTGCCGAACGATTTTGACCAAACGAACAACTATAAACGAATAGCATGAACGCCAATACAATTATTTTTTTCATATGTTATAAGGTTTTAAAAATTGAAAAAGAGAGTGGGGTGGCTCTCGTTTGATAGGACAATAGTAGGCCTGAGGAGCGAGTATGGCGACCGATTAAAAAAAGTCGTACCAATTTGTATAAAAAAAATACGGGTAATTTTTAGTCGTACGGCCCGAAACCAAGTAACGCTTTCAAAATAAGTGTCGAGATTTTAGTGAAATTACTCAAAGCTAAA
>CALDJV010000341.1 GCA_937899305.1 uncultured Cytophagaceae bacterium | reverse complement strand
GCTTACTCTTTTTTAAACAATGTATTTTGTAGGAATCTATCCCGTGCGAAGTATAATAAAGCTTGAAATTTCAAGTAAAATGAGAGATTTTTTGTTGCAAACCCGACCAATATAGTAAAATTGCTGATAGCAGTTTCGTTTGCTTTTCTACTACACTCCAAGGGAAAACATTTTTATCAATCCTTAAAAGGGTCTCTCGCAGTACATTTATTTATTGCCACGATAAAGGCTTTTTTTAGCCTCCTTAGGACCTCCCCATAACGTGACCTTAAATAAAAAACCCTTGTCATTTGTATATTTCCATTTATTTGCCGAGTAATTTTGTCTTTTTCTTGAAGTGTCCTTAGTGTTAATAAGTAATACCCCCCCATATCTTTTATTAGTATTTTGTTTGCGTCCAAGCTACTAAATCTAAAACTATAACTCATAGTGGTGGTACTGTACTGTGGGTTTTTAATAAAAAGACTACAATTATTATTTCCTTTTGAGGCTTCCAGACGTGATTTCTCATTGGATGGAAAAACACACTCTGGAAGCCTTTCTATAATATAATCAACTGCAGTTTTTAAGCTTTGAGAATTGGCTTTCTTTGCAAATAGTACCCCGAATCCGATGATGCTAACAAGTATTAATTTTCTCATAATTTTTGTTTTTTTACTAAAACACCACTAATTCTAGCCCAAGTTGTGGGTTAGAAAAAGCTCGTCAAGAAAGTATTAAATTAAAGGTAACAAATCCAAATACAGACTATGACAGACCCTGTAATGGTAATATACTGTTTTATTGTAAAGCAACTAGTCATAAATATCATCTACTTCGCCAAATGATAGATGCTAAAATAATGACGACTACTTTAGTTGCTGGACGCTATTTTTCAATTAGAGCATTTTTGCTGATCGCCCCATATGGTAAAACGTGATAAGAATACTATTACGATTGCCCTTTTGGTCGTGATCAGTGATTTTACCCATTTAGATATATGTACCCTGAAAATAGATAAGAAATCACCAACAAGAAAGCATTTTCCTATTTAAAGTAACCCCCACGTAGTATAGCAGGAAAACTCTGCAAACCCGACAAAGCACCGATTACCCAATAGCTATGATGAGTTAAAAATCAATACAACAATGGAAAATAAAAAAAGGGTGTGGACCAGGAAACCCCAAGAGCAGGAGGGAGATTATTGGTTTAGCGGCAAGGGGTATGCAACTGCCAGCATCGCCAATGATTTTCACCAATTAGAAATTAAACGAATCTTAGATGATTTATTTGATTTCATACACAAAAAGCAAGGTGTTGACTACCTCCAAGTTTACACAAGTAACCAGGGGCATAAAATTTTTATCATAGATCAGCTTAGTAAAGCTATGATAGAAAGTGGAGAATTTAAGGAAGAGTACAACTATTACACAATACTCTATGCTCACGAGTATTAATTTACCAGCAACCTTGATAATTTCATCAAGGTTGCCTTAATGTTGATTTTCTTTATTATAAGAAATACCCAAAAACGAAGCCTGGAACATTGTTTATAAAAGATGATAGCTGCACCACAAAAGTAGAACGTAGAAGTTCTACCTTCCACCTTCTACTCTGTTTACTTAACCTCATAATTAGCTTGCCCAAGGCTTTATATTTTTTGTATAATCTTGGTACTAACCTTCCCACCATATGAATTTCGTCAATCCCAAAACTGATTTTGCTTTTAAGAAAATCTTTGGTCAAGAAAGCTCAAAAGATATTCTTATTTCTTTCCTCAATGCCATACTAGATTATACTGGGGACAATGAAATACTAGATTTAGATTTTCTTGATCCTGCCAGTTTACCTAAAATTGAAGCACTGAAAACAAGTTTTTTAGATGTCAGCATAAGAACCAAAGCAGGAAAACAAATCATCATAGAAATGCAGGTTCAAAATGTTGAAGCTCTTGAACAAAGAGTTCTCTACAATGTTACCAAAAGATATTCTAATCAACTGAGTAAAAGTGAACATTACAGCTTATTGAAACCAGTAATAGGGCTTACTATTGCTGATTTTAATATTATCAAAGACAATAATAATTACCTCAGTTATTTTACCTTACAGGAAAAGCATACAGGCATAAAATATAATAATGAAGATATTGAGCTGGTTTTTGTAGAGCTACCTAAATTTCACAAGAAACTGGAAGAATTAGAAACCATTCAGGATAAATGGATTTACTTTTTACGTTATGCTCAGGATTTAGAACTTATTCCTGACCGTCTCAAATCAGTTAAGGAAGTTGAACGGGCTTTTCATATTGCTGAACGCTCTAAAATGACTGCTGAGGAACTTGAAGCTATTGAGAAAAGAGAAATATTCCTAATGGATATTGAGGGACGCTATATGCTTGGTAAGCGTGAAGGGAAAGAAGAAATTTATGACAGGCTGATTAAACTGGGGGTATCAGAAGAAATTGCTAAACAAGCTACTTATGGGGAGGCTGCCTAAGAGCACCGACTAATCATTATAGCCTATCACCATTTTTTTTATGAAAAAAGTACCCAAAGAACAAGCTTATGCGATTATCCATAACGCAATGCTTAAAACATATCTTAATCTAAATCCCAGAAAGTTTGTCAATCCATTCACTGATTTTGGATTGAAAAAGCTCTTTGGTGAAAAAGGTAGTGAAATCCTAATCAAAGATTTTCTCAACTGTATCTTACCACTTGATTCAAAAATCACAAAAGTAAAATTTCAAACTGATAAAGGAACCTCTAAAATGCGGTGTAATAAGCCAAATTTTAGCATTTACTGCATAAACGAAGATAACCAAGCTTGTATCGTTGAAATACAAAAACCAGAAAAAGAAAATTTCAAAAGCAGGAGTGTCTATCATTCTACTTTCTTAATACAGGATTCCAATGCAAGGCCAGTTTATTGCATAAACTTCTTGGATTTTATATTTGAAGATAACCCGAAGAACTCAGACTATATCCACATTGTAAGGCTAAAAAATGAAAGAAAGGATACTTTTTATGACAAGCTTACCTATGTATTTGTAGAAATACCCAAGTTTCAAAAAGAAGAAATCAATCTGGATACTCAAATAGATAAATGGTTATACTTCCTAAAAAACTTGGAAAGCTGGGAACGAGCGCCCAAAGTCTTCCAAAATGATAACGTTTTTAACAAAGCCTTTGATAATGCAAAAATTAGCAATTATTCAGAGAAAGATCAACAGAGTTACAAAAGTGACCTCCTGGTATGTATGATAAACAAAGCACATCAGGAAATTCAAAAAACAGAAGTGATAGAATTTATTGAAGAAGCAGCAGAAAAACGAATGTATGACAAAATGATTCAATCAGGAATACCTGAAAAACAAGCTCATAAAATTGCTTATGGGAAAGCAGCCTAAAACAATCCCCTATTTATCTTCTGGAATCGGCTCATTTTTCATCCCTTTGGTATAAGCAATAATAGCATTCTCTACGAGCTTGGAGCCAGAAGAAAATCGCTCCCAATAAGCCACACGCCTTACAAGCTCAGCGGTACTAGACTCAAACATATAAGTGACTCTTTTTCGTTCTGGTTTTGGTTTTTGAGTGGTCTTACTGATTTTTTGACCAATAGCAGGCAGCTCGCGTAATTTTCGAGGATTGATTATTTTTTGGGACATAGGTTAAGAAGTTAAGGCTAGAATTTCTTTGGTGAGGGATTGGTAATCCTTGGCTCCATTGGAATGTGGGTTTTGCTCAAAGATGCTACATCCATTAATCACAGCTTCTATCAATGGGCTATTATCACGAATAATTGTTTCAAATACTGGCAATGCACTCTCTCTTATTTTCTCCGCAGTAGCTTTTTTGACATTATTCTTTTGATTTAGGTTATACCGGGTTATCAATATTCCCAATAATTGCAGATGATCATTTAATCCGCTATCAATGATTTCCTGGATATGCTTTTGAAAAAATTCAATCCCCTTATAATCAAAGTATTCAGGTTTGACTGGCACGATGTAAAAATCACTGGCCACTACACCATTGGTTGTAAAATTACCAAGACCTTTTGGGCAATCCATTAAAATATAATCGTACATCTCTCGTAAGCCGTTTTTCTCGATATTTCTTTTCAATCGCCCTTCTGCTCCCCTTTCAGCTACCAATAACTTCTCAATCTTATCATTTTCCTTTGAGCTTGGAATTAAGTCCAGGTTATCAGAGATATTTACTAGAATTTCCTGAAAAGACAGCTCGCCCAATAACATTCGTCCTACGTGGTACTGGGTAGTTACATCCTGCCCATACCAATCAGAGAGATCAGCTTGATGATCAAGATCAATCATCAATACTTTTTTACCCATTTTGGCCAAACAAGCAGCCACATTTCCAGTAGAGGTAGTTTTGCCTGTTCCTCCTTTATCAATAGCAAAAGAAATACAAGTACACATAGCAATCATAAGTAATATTATAAGTAGTATACTATGTAATATATGTATATGCAATACTATATGTATAATACATATAAGATATATGATATTCTTTTTACAGTAACTATGGTTATTGTGCTTGGTTGAGTACCCACCATACTGTATGGCAAAGCTGCATAAGTAATACTGTATTACTTATACATACAAGATGTATGATATTACTTGTACTACTTGGTATGTATTTGTAATATGATATTGTTTATATTGTTTTGCCATACTAACCATACAATACAACAGTTATGTATTGGTGTGTTTGTATCATATCGGTAATAGGTGTATTACCATCACGTTTGATTGTAATTGCTAAGATATTCTTCTTTTAGCTTGTGTCTGAAGTTCAAATAAAGGCTCTCATCAAGGCCTTTTATCATCCTGGAACAAAAATAATCGTATAAATCTTCTAGTTTATCACCAAAAGGCGCATGCTCCAGCCCACAACAAGTCAACATACCAATACTGATATCTTTGTAGTAGATAAATAATACCTCATCTTTAATTGTATAGCTGCCATTATTTTTCAAGTATGCATTTACAGCATGAGGATAAATCTCAGGGCTGGTACTGGCTAATTCCAACAAGTGATCGTTTTCCAAACCCAGCTTTGTCAAATCGTTCCCCAATATTGAGAGGATGACTCTGATTGATCGCAAATCTTTAGAAAGAAGAACTTTCATAATTTTATACTTATCCATTTTCCCCTTGATAAATTTTACCGTCTTTGATTTTGAAAGATTTTGGTGAACCAAGCCTTGCCATTGTTGGAATCAAGGCTCAATTATTTCTTATCTCCTTGTTGATTTCGCTTCGCCATTTGGATCTATCATTTTGGTCTACTCTACATTATTGCTGTAGCTGCTTGCAAAAGAATAGAGTTCTTCTGCAAATTATTCACACATAGCCTACAAAATACACTTTATAAGATATAATTGGCATAATGACATACTTACCATACCAGTCATACATTATGGTTTTGTGTATGTCAGCAATACCATATGAGTAGTATTCTTTTATACATATTAACCATACTTATCATACAATACATACATTGTGCATTAGTACACATCTACCATACCTACTGCACAAGTAAATACATATGATGAATGTGGTTATTGCCTGGTGTTACCTCATCTAGTTTACTCTCAAATATGCGAACTATCAGAAATTTTCCCGGAAAAGATTTTATGCTCTATAAAGCTCTGAGGTTACCTGAAGGAAAATTTCTGATAGTTTCCCGGAAAAGGTTTTATATATTCACAAAAGGGTAAGCTTCCTTGATGCGTTTAACAGTGTAAGCACCAATTACACGAATCTCGTTGTTGGTGTTGGCCAACTGAATTGTACGACAAATGAGTTTAATTTCTTGTGATGAAATATGATCTACCACTTCCCTGGCTTGAAATGCAGAAAGACGAAATTCGTCCATCAGGCGGCTAAAATCCTCATTTTTTCGATATTTCTTCACAAAGTCTCGTTCTTCACCGGTAAACTCAATTGTGAAACGATAGTGGGTAATCTTGCGTCCACTTTTCCTGTATTCTATGTCAAACTTAAGATCAGTGTTGGTATTAATTTCCTCCTGGGAAGGGAGCAACACTTCTGATTTAAAGTTGCCAGTCTTATACTTGGCTATGCGCTCATTGCCCTCTGTGTCTATTTTCTTGGTCAGTATTTCTACTAAATTTTCAAACGAAGTCTCATAAAAGCCAGTATCTCGAAACGCCGACAAGAGAATGTAAAGTCGTTTAGAGTGTCGCCCTTTCAATTTGAGCAACTTTTCAAGTTCAAAAGTACTAAATCGTTCCTTCAGGTTCACATAAAATTTACGTGCATAATTAGACAAACTTACCCGTAACGTCTTCTCTCCCTTGATTTTATAGGCTTCTGCCAAAAGCCCAGTAGAAACAAAATCCATTTCCTTATCGACAATCTTCAACTCCTTTTTTCGCAGGGATTCACAGGCAGCATGAAGCCTTTCCATTTTCTGTACTCTACCAGTAAAATGCTCTACGTGTTTAATGGGAATTGTATATTCCAAGCCAGGTGGGTCCTGCGGTTTTACTTGTGAAACGAGTAAATAGAAGATGTTCATCTCAATCTCTCCTAAAGGAAAATTTTTGGAGAGTGTTACCAACATATCTTGTCTGATAGTAGGACTGTAATTTTCTAATTGTATTTTATTTGCCATTGATTAAGGACTATTTCTGATACTTGCTGAATATAGCCTCTCAAATAGGGAAAATTTCTGATAACAAACAAATAAAGTTTCGGCTTATTACCGTCGTTAATATCACTATTTTTATATCTCGCGTTTTCGTAACTCTAACTGTCAGAAATAGTCCCAATTTCCTCCTGAGCGTAAAAATATCGAGGGAAAATTTCTGATAGTATCGGGAAAATTTCTGATATTTAAATAGAAGCTCTGAAGGAAAATTTCTGATAGTTCAAGCTTTGACTCCTTATAAGGTTAACTACAGGATTGTTAACTAGTATTCGAAGATTCGAATAATCTATAAAGTCGAATCACAAACTATAGTTTCGACTATTTTTTGTGATTTTTTTCGAATCTTTTCTACTTTTTTGTTCTTCGCAAATGCAGATTCGAGAAAAAGGAATAAATCTGATTTTTCACTTCGTGAAATGGTTGCGGCGAATTTGAGTTTGCCAAAATGTTCGAAAACACCTTTTATTTCGCCCGTAGATAGGGCTAGATTTAACGATCGGCATTTTCATGTAGTCTTGTACACAAACGAGTGAATTGATGCAAATGGCTTTATTTTAACGCGGAATTCGAAACACTTTGATAAAAATCAGTTTTTTACCCGCATTTTGTACAGCTGTAAAGTATTCTCAAATTTGAGAATATCTTCGCTTGAATACCTAGTAATGTACTGTACACTACTAGGTCTCTGGATATAATTCTAAAGTTTGATCTTTTTCTCAGTCAAAAGAACTGCCAAGATCAAAACACCACCAAGTACCAAATACTTGCCTTTTTTTGAGAGGATACTGTCTTTACCAAATACTTCTAAGATACCTGCCAAAGATCCAATTACTCCTCCTGCTTTTAGTATGTTATCCATTGTATTACATTTTAAGATTTAACCATGAGCCATATGTATTTGACTCGCTGGCACCTTGCCAGCAATTATGGCCATCCAACAAAAGAGCCACCAACGGAAAGGACGACAAATTGTCGTAAACTCACTAAATATTATGTTTTTTGAGGAATGTTGCAGATGTTATCACACATTTTGGCAGAAAATAAGCTGTACAAAGCCTTTTGTATTCTTCAATATTTCTCCAAACATTTCCATTCTTTTTCTAACAAAATATAACTTGTTGATTTTCAGTACCTAAAAAGTAATAAAAAAACTAAAAAAAACTGAAAATGCCGCTTTTTGCCTGAAAATGTCCCGCCTACCTTTGTAGAAAATTCATCACCATTATCATTTTTCTATGAAGGTACAATTTTTCACCCAAACATTTGCCGATGCTCCAGAAGGTAGGGTAGAGCTTTATTCTAACAATGGAGTAATGGATATACAGAGCTATGAAGAGTTTGTGG
This sequence comes from uncultured Cytophagaceae bacterium, assembly GCA_937899305.1. Taxonomy (GTDB): domain Bacteria; phylum Bacteroidota; class Bacteroidia; order Cytophagales; family Microscillaceae; genus Microscilla. Next base: position 1,273 of record CALDJV010000341.1, on the reverse strand, counting down.
CTATGGTTTATCTATCAATTTTCGTGGCTGACTATTATGGCGTTTGTTGTAGGCTTAGTGAATACTCTGTACGAGTCCTGAAGCTTGATGGTAGTAAATCTGAAAACCTTGTGACAGGTACTGTGGATACCCCAATGGTAGATGAAAGTATTGCTTCTCAAGAGTATAAAGAACTACAAGGTGTACAAGAGCCAGAGCAACAAAAGTAAACAGACTAATCAAATAATTAATTTTTCCAATGAAAGTAAAAGCATTTGTTCAAAGTGGTTCCATAAAAACCTATTTACCAAGTACTGAAATTGATGACCTGGCAATGTTTGAAAGGTATGTGGTAGTGATGGCGATGAGTGGCAAAACGTGCCAAGTAGTAAAAATTGTACGGCCTGATGATAGTCAATCTCCTAACTTGGTGGTACAAGGTAAACGAGGGGAGTTAGGCATTAATCATCAAAAGTTAAAAGAAGAATGGATGGTACTGGGTGGGATGCAAAGACTCGAGGCAAATACTTATCAGGCTCGGTTACAAGCTCTTAAAAAGATCAAAGAATCAAAAGAGCGAGATAAGGAGGTAGACAAATCACTTGGTAGAGAGATGTAAAAACAGTGAGATATTATGCTGGTCAAGTTTACGATTATTACTCAAGATAAATCTTATCTGGAAGCTGAGATACAATTCAGAGATAAATTGGAGTATGAGAGATACATAATGGGATTGCCAGACTCTATATACTGTAATTTGAGGCAAGCCCTACCTTATGCCAATTCGCCAATTGAGTTGCCAAAATGTAACAAAGATTTTTGCCCAAGCATTACCCATCATATTCTCTCCAAGGATGGAAATGACCAAAATGTTTTTCAAGTGAAAGTAGCCATTGGGAGTTCTACGCTTGGGTACTCTCAAAAAACAACAGAGGCTTATAATTTAGTAGGAAGTGTTTTCCAAGTTTTGAGTAAAAATCTTGTGGAAGATAAGACAAATATTGCCTTAGATCCAGAAGAGTCCAAGCAAGCTCAACCTTTACAAGCAACCATTGTAATGCCTAATTGTACAAAAACGATAGTATTTGATTCGTTTGTAAAGTTTAAAGCAGAAATCATTAAAAATATGGGAAAAGTTAGCAGTGTAGAATCTAATAACATTGCAGGAGCTTGGGTAGTCAGACCAGACGGGACAACATCTGAAAATTTGATGAAGTCACACCAAATCGAGTTTGTTTTGCTTAATCAATTTAAGCCCTGTTTTGTCATCAACAACGATATAGCCAAAAAAGAA
>CALDJV010000340.1 GCA_937899305.1 uncultured Cytophagaceae bacterium | reverse complement strand
TATTGGAGCTATTAACAGTTTTATAAAATAGAAGGGGGCGAACATGTTGTAATATTTTGATTCTTTCGAAACGCTCTCTGACTTATGTTGGAGGGCGTTTTTTGCTTGTATATTCCTGGTTTTGGTTGATCTGGTGTCTTTTCAAAATAAGCCAAATTGAAAAATTAAATAAATATGCAATAGCAAATATTCCTGGTTTGTCAAAGCAATGGCTTTTAACCATTTTGTTGGGATAATAGTGATATTTGAATTTGAAATAAATTTTGTATTTATTTGGATGTGCCTAATAAATTGTTTGGTTTTGTTTTATTGGACGTGATTTATGTAGATATTTATCATTTGAGTAACTAAATATTTTATTTGGTATTGAGTGTTTACCGATATCCTGCTATACAGAAAAACTACGTACGACATTGCTAATTATTTGGGTAACCAATAAAAGCTTGTAACTTGAAGCTTGAGCCAGAGATTAGCTTTAAACTTTTAATTTTTCATTTACCCATGCAACAACTTTCCGGCCTGGATGCCACCTTTTTATACATAGAGTCTAATCGTGCGCCAATGCACGTGGGGGGCGTATATATTTTTGAACCACCTCAAAAAGGGGAACGCATTGATTATTATCAGTTTCGGGATTTCATTGAATCTCGCTTGCATATATCTCGAGTCTTTCGCCAGCGTTTGGTAGAGGCTCCCTTGGATATGAGTCATCCTTACTGGATAGAAGACCCCAACTTCGACCTAGAATATCACCTACAATACGTAGCCATTCCTCAACCAGGAGGCTCTAAAGAATTATTAGACCTCGCCGCCCGTATGTTTAGTCGGACCATGGATCGGAAACGACCACTGTGGGAATTGACCATTGTAGAAGGGCTCAATATTGAGGGGTATCCCAAAAACTCATTTGCGTTAATTTCTAAAGTACATCATGCCGCCATCGACGGCGGTTCTGGAGCTGAAATGATGGGAGCTTTACTTAACCCTTCGCCCAACAAGGCCAAGCCTGCTTCAGATGATGAACATTATTGGGAGTCGGAGCGTATACCTACTGGTATCGAGATTGTGGCCCGCAACTATATCAAATCGGTGGGTACCCCAGTAAAACTAGCCAAGTTTTTATACGATGCCATTGGCAATACCATCGATGTGGCCCGCGAAGCCATTGGCAAATGGATAGAGCCACCACCCATGCCTTTTACCGCTCCTACCACTTTGTTCAATGCTCCGGTAACTCCCCACCGAATATTCGATGGAGCCAGCCTGAAACTGGAACACATCAAAAAAATGAAAAACATTGCCGGAACTACGGTAAACAACGTGGTATTGGCCATTTGTGCAGGTGCTTTACGCAAATATTTGAAAGACAAGAACAACTTGCCCAAAAAGCCTCTGGTGGCCATGGCGCCAGTATCGGTACGCAACGAAGAGCAAAAAGGTACAATGGGCAACAAGGTATCGGCCATGTTGGTGTCGTTGGCTACCAACGAAGAAGATCCTTTGCAACGCCTCAAGCTCATTCACGAAAGTGCTTCTAGCTCTAAAGTATATAGCAGGGCCTTGGGGGCAGATAAAATTATGGATTTGGTGCCGTCAGAGTTGGCCGCCTTGGCCGCACGGTTGTATACCGAAACCAAAGTAGTAGAGTATATTCGCCCGGTATACAATCTCGTCATTACCAATGTTCCTGGACCTCCAGTTCCATTGTACATGGGAGGAGCCAAATTGTTGAGTCATTATGGCACTGCTCCATTGATTGATGGACTGGGCTTATTGATGGTGGTGTTTAGTTATGCGGGTTCTATTACCATCAGTGCCACCTCTTGCCGAGAGTTAATGCCCGATTTGGACAAATTTATCGCAAACATTTACGAGGCGACCGATGAACTAGACCAAGCACTCCAGGCAGCGGTGGCTGCCGAAATGGAAGCAAAAAAGGCCAAAGAAGCTAAAAAAGTAGCAAAGAGCACGAAAACAAAGAAGTAATTTGTTTCTGTAAAAACGGGGGCCTGATAAATCATAAGAAATTTATCAGGCCCCCGTTTTTAATTATCAGATTTTTTTGTGAATTACTGAATCAATTATCCTTGTAGATTCTTAGGCTGGGATCATCAAGCGAAGTCGTAAACCACTCCAAATTGGGCAAAGATTCATTGTCTATGGGCCTTCCATGGATATCATAACGGTCTCCGGTGGTATCATTGCTAAACTCTTGTTTTTCGCGGTTAAATGAAAACGAGTTTCCATCAACCATTCCCACCGCGACGTATCTGTCTTGATCTACATAGGGCTTGGCCAAAATAATTTGATGATAAGTATGGGTATAACCCTGTCGATTGAGTCTGCCTACTACCGATCCATGGAGTATAAGCGTAAAGTCTATCTTGTTGCTTGTTTTGATATTGTTGTTTTGACTGGGGGCTGGGTCAATGGTGGCCACAGGAGAACAACTGTAAAGAACCAAACCAATCAGAGAGCAGAATAAAGTATAGGTGATATGCTTTTTCATTGTGAGAGTATTTTGATTTATGCGCGTAACATAAATTATTATTTATATTGGGATTATACAAAATTTAACTCAAAAAATACTCGAAAAGTTTACCTCAAAGCCATTGTTAGGAATTTATTTACAATTTTAGGGAGTTTACCTATTACTATTGTCCTATTCGATTATTCTATTGTTCCGCTTCGCTCATTGTTACATTGCTAGCTCCTTCGGCTTCGCTCAGGACTTCGGGTTGCGCAAAGCGATTATTTATTTCTTATTGTCGCAAATATGATAGTAATTAAACTGAGCCTTAGCGAGCTATTGTTGCGCTTTGCGTTACTGTGGACTATGGACTATCGACCGTGGACTAAAAACTAATTGTTCCGCTTTGCGCTACTATGGACTATGGACCATCGACTGTGGACTTTAAAACTAAAAAAACTCCCAACTCCTAACTAAAGAAAACTAAAGAAATCACAATGAGCACAATTCATCACTAAACCCTTTCTTAAGAGCGAGTATTTTCTCAATATGTAACTCAATGAAAAAAAGACTTCCATTCCCTTTTAAATACATTTTATTGATTGCCTTGGTATTAGGAACCCTGATGGTAGGTAGGATGTATTTGCCTTATTTGTACTGGAACGAAAAAGAGGATCTGTTTTTTTATAAGATCATCATACCATTGATCCTCGATTACTTATTTTGGGCACTTTTCACCCCCTTGATGTACTCAATATTACAAAAATATCCCCTCCATAAATTCACCCCATGGCGCATCAAATTGCGCCACTTGGTCATTGGTATTGGCATTGCTTGTTTGCACGAGTTTGTGACCACGTTTATCTATTTTATACCCTTGCACTTGATGGATTTATACAAGATTACGCCCATTCGTTTACATTACTATTTGGCGGCTATTCCAGCCGGTACATTGCAGCGTTTGGTAGAGTATTGTTTCATTATGGGTGTTTTTGTGGCGTACGATTATTACCACAAATACCAGCACAAAGAAGTAGAATTGGCCAACATGGAAGCCGAACTTTCTAAGGTACAGCTCAATGCCTTGAAGATGCAGCTACACCCTCACTTCTTATTCAATACCCTCAATACTGTGTCTTCGTTGATGGAAGACAGCGTGCCAGATGCCCAGAACGTAGTAGCGAAGCTAGGTTCATTGTTACGCACCATGCTAGAGCAAAAGCAACGGCACCTGACCAGCTTGCAAAATGAATTGATATACGTAAGAGACTACTTAGACATTGAACAAACCCGATTTCATGATCGTCTGGAAATTATTTATCAAATTGCGTCCAATACTACCCAAGCCTTGGTGCCCAGCCTGATTTTTCAGCCATTGATTGAGAACGCGATCAAGCATGGGTTTGCTCAGTCGCCTGAGGGAGGTAAAATAGAGGTACGGAGCCGTCTGACGTCCCATCGGCAGTTGCGGCTAGAAGTAGAAGACGACGGTAAGGGAATGCTTCTAGGTGATACAGCGCCATACGAAACCCAGGGCATTGGTTTGGCCAATGTAAAACAAAGATTAGAGCAATTGTACGGAACTACTTATACTCTAAAAATCGTATCACCTTCAGATGCCCTCACTCAGCGAGGTTTTCTGGTACAAATTACGATTCCTTTTGAGTTAGCGACCTCATAAACCAAACCCATGAACACCATTAGAACCATTATAGTAGATGATGAACCCCTGGCCAGATCGAGAATCGCCAAATTGCTGAATCAGTTGGCCGAAATAGTAGTGGTAGGCGAAGCCCGCAATGGTCAGGAAGCAGTGGCCTTGATTGACCACAAAAAACCTGATTTGGTATTGCTTGATATTCAAATGCCTGATATGGATGGTTTTGGAGTGATACAAAATACCGTATTCAAGCCGTTTGTCATTTTTGTAACTGCCTATGATCAATACGCCCTCAAAGCCTTTGATATTCATGCCGTAGATTATTTGCTGAAACCCTACGATAATGCCCGTTTTTTTGAAGCATTGCAATTGGCTCAACAGCAAATTACCCTAAAGCAATCGGCTAGTTTCAATGACAAAATGATGGCCCTTATCAAAGAGTATCAATTGCAGACTCAGGCGTATACCCAAACTCTGGTGCTCAAAGAAAAAGGCCGAAATGTGATGATTGAACCTGAAGAAATTTACTATGTGGAGAGCTATGGAAACTATGTAAAGCTACATCTAAATCAGAGATTTTACCTTCAACGCACTACGATGCAAGCCATTGAACAGCAACTCAATCCCCGCTTTTTTATCCGGATTCATCGTTCTTACTTGGTACACACCCTCTACATTCGGCAAGTAGCCTACGAAGGCAATGCGGAGTATACCTTTACCCTAAAAAACGGAATCAAGTTATTGTCGGGCCGGAAATACAAAACCCAGGCATTGGCTTATTTAGAAGGGTAATGCTATTTTTTGGATTCTTGACACTACTAAATTCATCGATATTAAACTTACACTTCAAGCTGGAAGTAGGTAGTGCAGTTTTTTATGCTTTTATTGTGTCAATAAGTGAAGGAAACTGTCCTGTCTAATCCAGTAATTTGTTATGAAATTTTGTCAATTTGCTCTTGAGTCAAGCCAGTAACCTTAATGATGTCTTCGGTAGAAAAACCGTTTTTCTTCATATTGAGTACAATTTGATTTTTTTCTTCTTGTCTACCTTCTTGATACAATGGATCTTTTTTTATATCGTAAGTAATGGGCATATCTTTTAGGGTTTTTTCGGTAACTAACGTTAAATTTCGTAGTCGGGCCAAGGTTAATAATTGATACGTGTATTTTTCTAACGTTGCAGGGGTGTCAATTAGTTTTTGAAGCCGCTGAATTATTTGTATCAAAACTTTTGGCGCATCTTCAGGTATAAAGTTACTTAAAATTGTTAAAATAACTTCTTCAGGATTGTTTGCTTGTAGTAAGGTCTGTGGTTTAAAGTTACGTAACTCTATGAGCGAATATCCGGTAAAAACCTGCTCAGGAGGTAATTCGGTTTCCATCTTTGAAGGTGCCTGTCCCAAATAAATGACAAATTGGGCGATAGGAACTCTCATCTTTTGCTTTTGTAAATACTCGCTAATCAGGTTGTGATAGGTTTGCATGCGCACCAGCATCTTTGGGTCATCTTGACTCTGAAACTCTAAATGTACCACAATTTGCTCCCCTTGAGTAGTAGTCATTTTCTGGACAAAATCAGGGATTCTCTCAAGAGTTTTTGGAAAATGTTCCTTGAGTTGCTCAGCCTTAGCGATTTCAATATTGAGGTGTTGTCTACACAAGCTAGGAAAAATAGCGGTAATATTTTCTTTGATTAATCGGTCGTAGTCGTTTGCCATAAGGAATAAAGATAAGCAAAGGAAATGGGTTTTTCCTCATTAAGATCACATTGTACTACATGTATCACGGAATTGACTATTCACCTTTCGTCCCAAAAAAAACCACTCATCACATAACATTTGGGTTGCTGATAATGATTGAGGTGCTTTGTAGAAACAAACCTTATACCCATGAAAAGAACCGACCCATTTCTATTTCTTTTGATTGTATTTTTGTTGCCCCATCAGTTATATGCCCAGTATGGAGTAAGAGACGTACCCATGGCCAGCCAAAAAGCAATGGTAATGCAACGTATTGGGCTTACCGACATGATGGTTACCTACCATCGACCAGCCATCAAAGGTCGCAAAGTATGGGAGGGAATGGTACCCTACAACCAAGGTCAACCTTTCCCGTGGCGAGCAGGGGCCAACCAAAACACCACCATTCAATTTTCGCAAGATGTGGCCATTGAGGGAAAACCATTGAAGGCTGGAATCTATGGCTTACATATGATTCCAGCGAAGGGAGAATGGATCGTTATTTTCTCGAATAATGCCACTGCTTGGGGGAGCTTTACCTACAAAGCATCTGAAGACGCATTACGAGTCAAAGTGACTCCAGTAACCCTGGAGCAGCCCAGAGAATTTTTGACCTACAACTTTCGGGATATACAAGCCAATTCGGCCGTTTGTGTGCTGGAATGGGAAAAAAACGCATTCCTATCAAAGTAAGCATTGACCCGCAGCATACCTTGAAACAGATAGAAGCCCAACTAAATACCCAAGCAGGTTGGCGTTGGATAGGTTGGCTCGAGGCTGCTCGTTTTTGTTTGCAGCATGATATCGCTACTCAGAAAGGAATCTACTTTGCCTCCCGTTCGGTATACATGAATGTCAATTTCTCCAATGCCTTGGTGCGAGCCCAACTGATGGCCAAGGCCAGAAAACTCAGCGAAGCTGATACCAAAAAACAAATACCTGGATGGATCGAGGAAGTGTTTCACCGATATGCTGCTGGTTGGAAGCCCTGGAATGCAGCCGCACAGTACATGGCTCGCCAAAAAGCATATCCCCAAGCCTTGGCCTGGAACCAAAAATCAATTGATTTGCAGCCCAACTTTTACAACCACTGGGAGCGGGTAAAAATATACCGACAAATGAAAAACCAGGTAGCGGCTGAACGCACTCGAAAAAAAGCCATCAGAATAGGCACCAAGGCCCAAATCAATCAACAAGGTTTTGGCTTTGTGTGGAGTGGCCGACCCCGGCAAGCCATTGAGTTTTTTGAGATGGCAGTAGCAAAATACCCCAAAGATGGCGATGTATGCGATAACTTGGGAGATGTGTATGCGCGTACTGGGCAAAAAGAAAAAGCCATTGAAACCCTGAAAAAAGCCCTGACCTTGAAGCAATCGTCGGCTAGTAGAGCCAATTCGCTGAAATGGCTGAAAAAACTAGGGGTAGATTACAAAACTGAGAAGTAAGATAGGGGGTAATAGGTTGATTACCTGGAGGGGAGGTGAATACATTTTAAGGTATTATGGACCTGATCTTCAATAATGACAACAATAAAACGAAAAAGAAGATTACTTTGAGTAAATAGATCAATCGTAAGATTGGTATTGAAAGGCTTCACAAGATTTGTGGAGTCTTTTTTTGTTAGGAATCATTCAGTGTATTGATCAAATGCCATCTCTGGAAGTATAAATCCAACGTTTAATTGACTGATGAAGTAGGTGACATTATTCAACTTTTTAATAAAAAATAGGCAACTATCCAATAAACACCCATCTAAATTTAGTCCCAACTAAAGGCCTAGAGGTCTCAAAAAGTTTATATAGACTAAATTAGGCACTTATTTGTCATTTTTTGAGTCTTTTCAAAACCGGATTTTTTTTAACTTGCCCCCAAGTTTTAGAGGAAAAGCGAATGATCACATCGTTGTCAAATTATGTGGTGAGTAAGTGTAGGTTTTTTGAATGCAGATAATTTTTATTAAGAGTAGAAGACAAAAATGGTAAAAAGTGAAACCATTTTACTTTGAGCAAATACCAGGCACAATCATTTTTGTTTTTGAGTTACCAGGATCAAACTGATACAGTATTATCTGGTAAACTTTACAAATTATTAATGTTTAAATATCCCACCTCATCATTATTATATCAAGAACATTCACTAATTTTCCAAAAAATTATTCATTACCCTAGCGAGCATACCCTAATTTGGTTGCTCATTATAACCTATTAAACACATAAACATTTAAACATTGATCAATTAATGAAATAAGCGAACTGTTAGTAATTTGTACTTATGCTATTACTATTACGAACAACTACCACTTAATAATTTACTGATATAATTGTATGAAATTAGAGTCAAGTACACTACCCATGAAATAGAAACTCCCCTCGACTTTTCAAGTGTTTGTAAAAACACCGCTTCTATTGAATCATCAATAAGCTTTTTTTGATACGTCAATCAACGAGGTGGCTGGGCGAGCCCGTGCTACTATGATAGCTGAGTTATAGCATTGCTGTGACAATAGCTGATTATGGCTTAAAAATCCTGAAATTGATAGCAACGAACTGTCTTTTTCGAGATTTTGGGTAACCATTTGTGATCAAAAGACGAGTAGGGGGCTAAATTTCGGTTTTAGTCTTTGATTTTTTAACCAGGACAGTAACTGCCCAATAAAACTTTAGTTAAAACCAGACTAAGCCAAGTGTATGGTGTGGCTCTACTTCTCCACATTAAACACAAAACATATGCTGATTATTTTCAAGACTACGACTATGAAGGCAAGAGGTCGACTCAATGCCCTATTGAGCAATGTATCCTCTTCCCGACTCCTGTTGTTACTGGGCGGAGTACTACTGGTAACCGGAGCCATCGCCTACAATCCATTATTTCGCAATAACAAAACAAGTATTCCCAAATCTTCTGATGTAACGTTTGTTGCAATTAACAAAGATGTATGTGCCGGAGAGACAAGTGTAGGGCTGGGTGATATTACCATCGACGAAGGTCTCGACAATGATTTTGTTGCTGGAAAAGGAACATTGGTGTTGAGTTTCGATGATCCTAACTTTAAGTTTACCGGAAGTCCTTCGGCAACAATTACTGGAACTGGAGCCTCTGGTTCTACAATTTCGGTGGTATCAAGCCCAGATATGACGGATGGAAAAATTTACCTGAGTTTTAATTTTAGCACTGGATCAGAGGGAGCCTCACAATCTATTAACATCACTGGTTTACAAGTAAATACCACTGCTTTGGCCAATGGAAGTGCCGATATTAAAGTTGCAGGTGATTTGGGTAATGTAGTAGGACTGGATGTGACAAAAACATTAGGAACTGTAAACGTGACCAATCCGGCGGCGGCTGCCAAAATTGAGGGATTGAACGCGGTGTATCATGGAGAAACAGTGACATTCAGTGTACCTGCCATTACTGGTGCTGACGCCCAATGCTGTCAACTTAACAACTAATATGAGTTTTCAAGCATTCATATGCT